>NZ_JAIXMK010000112.1:0-23909 GCF_020328095.1 Streptomyces sichuanensis | reverse complement strand
TTAGCACCCCACGGCGAGAGAGAAACGGAGTTGACGAATCCGGATCCAGAAACGCAAAAGCCCCGCTCCCAGCACGCCGTCGGAAGCGAGGCTCGAAGAGAAGCGGGCGTCAGGTCGCCTAGGTCGCGGGCGCGCCTTCATCGGGGTGGGAGGACCAGCGGCTGTCGCCGTGCTCGCCGGGTGCCGCATCACGGAGATCGGGACAGTGCCGAGCTCGGCGGCCGACGCCCAGACCATGCGCCAGGGCTGATCCCACTCGCACTGGGCAGTCCTGATTCGGGTGCGGTGCCGTAAAAGCCTGCCCCCGGTCAGCTCGGCGCTGGGCATGCTGGGGATGGGCAGGAGGAACGCGCTGGGGTAGAGACTGTCCTCGTTCGGGGCGCCAATCCCGGCGACGTAGAGGCCCCGGCGGGCGATGAACCCGTGGTCAGCCGCGTCGTCGGCGCAGGGGGGCCAGAGCAGTTTGACGGGATACACGCTGCCGTCGTCGCCCTCGCTGGTCTTGATCTCGTACAGGGCCATGGTGGTCGCGCGCTCACCCCCGCGAGGGCGTCGGCCAGGAGCGCAAGGACGTCGACACCGTGCCGGTCGGCGTAGCTGTCGTGGTCGCAGACGTGGAACACGGCGTCTTTCGCGGTGACGGTGCAGCCGGGAACCATGGCGGCCCCGCGGCCTTCCAGCTCGGTGTTGAGGCGGTCGGCGTCGCGGGAGGCGAGCCAGGTCTGGGTGTGGGGACCGAGGCGGAGCAGCGTGTCGCTGGTGCCGTCGCTGTGGCGGGCTTCGACGTGGACGCTGTAGTGGGCGGGGGCCATGCCGACGTCGTCGGGCAGGGGCAGGTCCGCGGCGGCGTGGGTGAGCATCGTGCAGGCCGGCTGCCAGGCGCCGAGATCGTGATTGTCTCGCAGCGCAGCCAGCCCTTGCCGGTGTAGCCGAGCTGGCGGCCGTGGAGGTAGGCCGCGGCGTGGCCGGTGTCGGGGTGGACCAGGGCGATGGCGATCATGGAGGTGCCGTGGTCGTCGCCGGGCCGGGGGTGAGCGCGCTCGATGAACGGGCCGATGCGCACGGCGACGTCCAGGGCCTGGCCGGGTGTCCAGGGCTCTGGGTCGCGTACGGCGGCGAGCATCGCGCGGGATTGGTCGACGACGGCCTGGTCCTCGGGGGTGAGGGCACCGGGGGCGTGGCTGCAGCGGCGGAAGCGACGGATCATCGGGCGGTCGCCTGCTCCTGGTTGGTGGTGCGGGGGCTGGCGGGCGTCTTGAGGACGCGCGGCAGATGGACGTGCAGGTACTCGACTTCGACCTCGCAGCCGCGGTCACGGAGTGCTAGGACCAGGAGTTCGGTAAGACCGCTGGCGCGGTGTCGGCCTCCCGTTCTCTCGCTCATTGCGAGTTGTTGCTTCCAATGAGCGACTCTGTCGGGAATCTTGAGGTTCGGGATCATTTACCCTGCCTCCACCACATTGGTCGGTGAACGGCTCGTTGGATCTGGCCGCCTGGCCCGTGGGCGGGCGGACGGCGGCGAGCCGGCTTCCCACAACGGTGGGAAACCGGCTCGCCGGGTGATGCTTCAGGTGGTTTTGGCGTGGGCCGGTCGGCGGGAGCGCACGATGAGGGCTGCCAGGGCGGCGGCCAGCAGTGTGAATGCTGCGGTGGTCAGGAATGCGGCGCGGGCTCCGGGGAACGAACCGGCCGGGGACGGCTCCGGCGGCGTAGACCGAGACGACGACGGCGAGTCCGATGGCGCCGCCCAGCTGCTGGACCGTCTGGAGCAGGCCGGAGGCCGATCCGGCGTGCCGCTGCTGGACCCCGCCCATCACCAGGGAGGCGGCCGGCATGAAGGTCAGTCCGGCCGAGATGCCGTTGATCAGCAGGTGGCCAAGGACCGCGCTGACGTAGCCGCTGGTCGTGTCGATGTTGCTGAGCCGGACGTGGCTGGCGGTCAGGCCGAGGGTGCCGGTGATCAGCAGCGGTGTCTGTCCGAAGCGGGCCACCAGCGTGGGGGCGGTGCGTGCCATGGCGAAGATGCCCAGCGTCATCGGCACGAACGCGGCCCCGGCGGCGATGGGGCCGAAGTGCAGTACCCGCTGGACGTACTGCACGACCAGGAAGAACGTCGCGATCTGGGAGCCGAAGACCAGGGTGGTGACGGCGAGAGCACCGAGGCGGCGTCGGTCGCGCAGCAGGGAGGGCACCAGCATCGGGTTGGTGACCCGGCGTTCGGTGCCGGCCAGGGCGGCCAGGAGCGCACCGCCGGCCGTGAGAGAGCCGATGGTCTGGGCGGAGGTCCAGCCGTGCTCGGGCGCGCCGGTCAGTGCCCAGACGATGGCCACGGCCGCGCCGGTGGCGCTCAGTGCGCCGATGAGGTCGAAGCGGCCGCGTTTGCGCGGGGTTTCGGTGACGAACCGTGGGGCGAGGGCGAGCAGGGCGATGCCGATGGGGACGCCGCGCGGCGGCTGCCCCGCTGTGGCGTGGCAGGCGATCGGGCGGACGAAGCCGGCGGGGTGGCGGCAGGGATGCGATGAGTTGTGGACATGGCGGGGTTCTGTTCTGGCCTTCGGGGGCCGACAGAGTGTGAGCGGTGTGCGGGGCGGCGCTCGCGCCTGGCCCCGACGGAGAGGGGTGATCGCGGGCGCCTGCGCGCCCGGCGGGATCGGGCCGGTCGAAGCCTGGCCCGGAAAAGGGGATGCCGGCGGGGTGGCGCGCGCCCGGGGGCTTGGTCGCCGGGCGCGCGTGCCACGGCTTGGCTGCTCAGACCTGGGCCATGCCGCCGTCGGCGAAGAGTTCGACGCCGGTGATGAAGCTGGAGGCGTCGCTGGAGAGGAAGGCTGCGGCCTTGCCCATCTCGCGGGGGTCGGCGATCCGCCCGGTGGGGTTGCCCTCGCCCATCTTCTGTACCGCGGCCGGGACGGCGTCGGCGCCCTGCGCCATGCCGAGGGCGCGTCGCAGGGACTCGGTGTCCACGGCGCCGGGGCTGAGGACGTTCATACGGATACCGGTGCCCTTGACGTCCTGGATCCAGGAGCGGATGAAGGCGCGGACCGCGGCCTTGGCGCCGCCGTACAGGCCCATGCCGGCCGGGGGCTGGATGGAGGCGGTCGAGCCGATGATGACGACCGTGCCGCCGGACGGCAGCAGCGGGATCGCCGGCTGGACGGTGAACAGGACGCCCTTGGCGTTGACGTTGAAGGTCCGCTCGAACTGCTCCTCGGTGATCGCGCCGAGCGGGGCGTGAGCGCCGATGCCGGCGTTGGCCACGACCGCGTCGAGGCGTCCGTACCGTGCGATGACCTCCTGGTACACCGCCTCCATGTCCGCGAGACGGGTGACGTCGGCGACGATGCCCGAGCAGTTCGCACCGACCGTGGCGACCGCATCGTCCAGCGGCTTCTGCTGCAGGTCGGTGATGACCACGCGGGCGCCCTGGTCCACGAACTCCTGGGCGATCCCCAGACCGACACCGGACGCGCCCCCGGTGACCACGGCGACCTTGCCTTCGAGCGGGAGACTCATCGTTTTCTCCTTGCGATGGGGTGCGCCCGCACCCTGCGGACCGCGGCAGGATGTGCTCTACACTCGAAAGTGGAGGCGTCGCCGCTTCCTTGACCATAAGCGGGGCCGCCTCCACTTAGCAAGATGTGGAGGCGCCTCCACTTAATCCCGATGAGGAAGGGACCCTCCCCTCCGTGACCACAGACACCGGGCGACCACTGCGGGCCGACGCGCGGCGCAACCGCGAGAAGATCCTTTCCGCGGCCGTACGCGTCTTCGCCGAAGAAGGGCTGGAGGCGCACCTCGAACGCATCGCCAAGGAAGCGGGCGTGGGCTCCGGCACGCTCTATCGCAACTTCCCCACCCGGGAGGCGCTGATCGAGGCCGCCTACCGCAACGAACTGAGCCGGCTGTGCGACGCCGCCCCCGATCTCCTGGCCGCCATGCCGCCACACGAGGCACTGCGCACCTGGATGGGGCGCTTCATCGACTACGCCACCGCGAAACTGGGGATGGCCGAGGCACTGCGCGCCGTCGTCGACTCCGGCGTCAACCCCTACGACCACAGCCGCGAGCTGATCATGAACGCCCTCACCTCGCTCATGGACGCCGCGACCGCAGCCGGGACCATCCGATCGGACATAAGCCCGGCCGTCATGTTCGCCGCTCTGACCGGCTTCGCCCTCGCCTCGGGAAAACCCGAGGAACGCGAACAGGCCGAACGCCTCCTCGACCTCACCCTGGACGGACTCAGGTACGGCACGGCGGACTGATGCCCCCGGAAGTGTCGGCAACGATTGTCTGCCGACACTCGCTACCGTGATCACCCATTCACACCAGAACCGCGACCCGCGACTTCACGATGCACACCGCTCAATGGCAATCGATCACGGTTCTGCCGTTACCGCGCTCAGGTGATGCTGGTGGGGAGGCTCCGGACGGGACTGTGCTGGGTGTTGTTGTCGGTGCGCCGGTCCAGCTCGGTGCGGAGTTCGTGGATGACCTGGGCATAGACGGCGACGCGCTCGCGAAGCCGGTCGTTGTCCTCCCGCAGGGCCTGGGCGGCGGCTTCGGCATCTACTGCGCGGGCGTGCAGATGCTGGAACGCGGGCGGAATGCCGTTCGCCTCGGACTTCCGGCGGACGAATTCTTCCTTCAGGTCGACGTGCTCGTGCGTGAGGACCCAGCGCTCGACGCCTGCCTCGGCGGCGAGTTGCAGCGTGGTGAGCGCCCCGGTGGACCGGGTTGGACGGCCGTCGAGCAGCCGCTGGATCGCTGCGGTGATGGCGTCGGGTTCGGCGTCGCGGTCAGTGGCCATCGTGGGGTTCTCCGGTGGAGTCGTGGGCGGTGACGATGCGTTCCAGGCGGTCGAGTTCGTGCTGTTCGCGGGCGTGCCGGAAGGCGGGCGCCAGCGGGTCGTCGACGAGCGGTCGTAGTCGCTCGATCTGGACGAGGACGTGTTCGATGTCGCGATCGGTCCGCGCGATGTCGACGCAGTTCGGGCGGCAGTCGTCGAGGTCGGGGGTGCGGCGGGTGCCGTCCTCCTCGCTCCGCGGGCGGCAGGCTGCTCGCTTCGGGTCCAGGACGCGGGTCATGCCCTTGCCGGGGAAGATCTGCAGGTCGGGGTTGGTGAGCATGGCGTTGGCGTGCCGCTTGGCGCGCAGGACTCTCCCGGCGAAGCGGGTGGCGGCCTGGACGCGGTGCCGGTAGGTCTCGGCTGCTGGGCCGCTGACCTGCTCGCCTTCGCGCAGGCGCTGGTGTGCGTCGGCGAAGGTGTCCAGCCGGGCAAGCCAGTCCTCGAAGGCGAGGCCGTCGGGGAAGCCCGAGGCGTAGTTTCCGGCGTAGCCGAGGGTCATCTGGACGCGGAGGTGCCCGTACTGGATGGCGGCGGCAACCAGGCCCCTCGGTCGGCGGACGATGAACCAGGCCAGGGTGTGGACATGGTTGAGAACTGACCGTTGACCGCTCCTCCGTCCTGTCCCCGATGGCGGTCGGCGGCATAGCACAGGATCTTGTGGCTTCTTGTTCAACGACGTGGGGCCCTGCTGTTGATGCTCGTGACGTTCGACGTCTCCTCTAGTGCCTTTTGAGTCGTTCGTTGCGCAGGGCAAGGTTCTGGATCTGGGCAGCAGCGAGGGCGAGTTGAGTGGTCAGCTCGCGGTTGTGTCGGCGGAGTATCGCGTTGCGGGCGACGAGTCTGTCGTGCGCGGTCGGGCTGCTGCGAGGGGTGGTGGGGGCGGCTCGGTGATCAGCGATCTCTTGTGCGATGTCGGGGTAGCGGCGGCGGAAGGTGGTGTTGGTCGGTCGAGGCGGCGGGCCAGCATGAGGACGCTGGGCTGCTTGTTGGTCTCGCGGCAAGTGTCCAGCACCTCCTGGAGGTGCTTGCGGACCAGGGCCTCGGGCAGGTCAGGGACGTTGCGGGTCATGCCGGAACGTCCTCCTGTCCGTTCGCCGTCAGGAACTCGACGATCTCGGCCCGTCGGCTCTCAAGGAGCTGGTGAAGGCGGGGTGGCAGCGACGGCCGCGAGGCGATGCGCTTGTCGATGCGGGCGATCTCGCGTTGCCAGGCGGTGATGTTCTCGGGGGTGAGCGTGACGTTGCGGCAGGTCAACGGCAGGCAGCCGCCGTGCGAGGGAAGTCCTTCGCTGTTGCCGCGGCGGGCTTTCTCGCAGAGGGCCTTGGCCGGATCGTTGACGCAGGTGATGTACTCGCCGGGATAGATCGCCGGGTCGTGACGCTTCATGATCCTTTTGCGGCGGTGTCTGTCCAGCGCGACCTGGCCCTGAAACTGCGCGCGCTTGCCGAAGTCTGTACGTCGACGGGCTGCCTCTTCGGCGGACGGGCCGGTCAGCCCCGCGTGCTGGTGGGAGTCGATCATTTCCATGTAGACCTCGCCCCAGGCGATGGCCTGCTCGCTTTCGACCTCGGCCCGGAAGCCGGAATCGCTGGCCCCCGCGTATCCTTCGAACATTTGGATTGATTGATGCCGATATTGCAGGGCCCCAGCGATGACTCCGCCGGGGTGTCGCGCAATGAACCAAGCCAGAGTTCGTCTGAAGACTCTCGTCTTGAGCCGGAGTGCACGGCCCTGGCCAGCTGCGATGGTGTCGGTGCGTCCCCGCTCCGTGCAGAGCTCGTTGACGAAGTCGGCGAAGAGATTGAGGTTCTGGTTGGTGGCGCCGACGCCGACGGCTCGATCAACGCCAGCCTTCTTCGGCTGGCCCGGTCCGTGGAGGAGGGCACCCATGAGGTAGTTCTGGCAGGCAGGCTGCAACTGCTCAAGCACCCGGATTGCACGGACGACGGGCTCGCAGACGGCCCATGTTGCCTCGACGCCTTCTGCGTCCTCTTCGCCCTTGAAGGCTCGGCTGCGTACTCGCCAGCGGTAGGCGTTGCCGTCCTCGTCGCGCTTGGCCTCCACGCAGCCGCGCTTGATGTGTTTGACCTCGCTGTCCCGCATGCCGCTGAGAAAGGCGATCACGATGTAGCAGGCGGACTGCAGATGGCGTGCGAGGGCAGCCAGGCTGGCTGGCAGCGTGTGATGGATGGTCACCGCCTTGATCCAGGGGCGGCTGTCCAGAGCACCTTGGATGGCTTCGTCGACGAAGGCGGCATCCGTAACGCCGACGGCAGCGGCGACTGCGTCGATGGCCTCGCGGCGTTTGTTGATCTCTCGGCGGTGGCATTTCAGCGTGGCGGCGAGGTGGCTGATGTTGATCTTGCCTTGAAAGCCGGGAAGGGGCCGTCGTGCCGCGAGGTGGTCATCAAGAAGCTGCTTCAGCCGTTCGTCGATCCGGTGGCTGGTCACTCGTCCCGTGCCAACGGCTCGGCTCTCGCGCCATCTGCGGTCCGCTTCGAGGATGTCCGGAGCGAAGTCGTCGATGAATCGCAGTGCCCAGACCAGCAAGGGACCCGGGACGTCTTCGGGGAGGCGGTCGGTCCCGTTCTCCCGACCACGTTGGGTTCGTTCCTCGCCCCATCCATCGAGATGCAGTGGATCGAATCGGAGCTGGTCATTCCCGAGGTGAATGCGCCAACGCCAGAGAAGTCGTACTGCGGCTCGCGCGGCTTCTCTGGCTCCGTCCCGGTGAGGGGGAGAGCGTCAGCAGGTGTCGGTTGTAGCGGTCCAGGTCGGCGGGCGAGATGGCCGACAGCTCGACTCGGTCGGCGGGCCATCGGGCGTCGAGCCAGGTCAGAAGGCGCTTCATTTCGCCGAAAGCGGTGCGGACCGAGGCGATCGCGGGGCAGTCCTCCCCTGGCGGCGATTCCAGTTCCGGACAGAACAGGGCATAGAACAAGCGCTTGGCGGCGGGGCGGAATCGCGCCGGGATCGTGGGGAAGTTGAGCACCACTGTCCGCTCCTGGACCTGGACGATCGCCGGCGCCAGACGCCAGACATCGTCGCTGAAGCGCGCGGTGTCCTCCAGGCGGCTGCCCGGCCGCAACGGGCGCCTTGCCAGGACGTAGGCGTCCGCGCTCTGCTGTGACGCGTCGTGGATGCCCGCGCTCATGAGGTTGTTCATGGCGTCTCCCAAGGTGCTTCGACGAGATCGAGGAGGGCGTCGGGGACCTGTTCCTTCTGTGCCTGGGCGACTTGTGCCGGGGTGAACTTGCCAAGGATGTCTCGGCGGACAGCGACCCAGACGAGGCCGTAGCGTCTCCACCACTCCTCCTCGCTTATCCGTTGCCGAAGACGTCCCAGGGCCTCGAGGAGAGCCAGCAGACGCGGTAGGTGCTCTTGGATGATCAAACAGTTGCCGCAGAGGAAGCAGAGCAGGAACGAGCCGCCGCAGGGCTTGCCGGTCTCCGGGTGATGCTGGAAGTCCCCGCAGGCACTCCAAGCCGTGTCGAGGTGCCCATGGGCCAGGTCATGCGCGGTTCCTGGAGCCAGGCCGGCTCCTGTCAGCTGGTCCGGTGTGCTGCCGCTCGGGATGACGGTGGGGCTGCCGCGGCGGCGGACGACCTCGGCATGCGCGTCCCGGGCGGCCCGCTCGGCGTCGGCGAGCGCGTCGGCCATCACGCCCTCCGCCCATTCACGGGTTGCCGGATCCGGCCGGAGGTAGTTGGTGTAGAGCACCTGGGCCGTGTTGCTCTTCGCCGAGGACGGCAGGTGGCCACCCAGCTGGCGGATCCGTCGGGCATCGACGCTGGTCTTGATGTTGTTGAAGGTCACCTGAAGCGGCATCTCGATGGAGGGGAGGGCGTTCTCTTGCCCCTTCGCCGACTCGGTCGGTGTAGGCGGGTCGGCCAGGACGGGTTTCGTGCACGTCGCCGCCCATGTGCTCAGCTGCAGCTGCCCGCCGGCCCGCAGGTCCGCGTCGAACGGTGCGTAGTGCTCGTGTCTCGTGCCCCTCGCGTGAACGCGGTGGCCGTTGCGCCACACGCAGAGCGCAGACGGTGAGCCGCAGAACGCCCGGCTGCGAGCCGTCAGTTCAAGCAGGAGGAGATAGAGACCGCCGGGTGTGTGCAGCTCGCGCCCTTTCGGGCCGATCTCCCAGGTCACGGTCTCGAACCAGCGGTCAGCTCCGCGGCGCCGCTTCACCAGGCGAACCTCGACCGCCCGGCCCTCAAGGAGCCGGTGACGGGCGGGCAATTCCTTGAGCGTCTCGCCGTTCCGTTCCGTCACGAGGGCGAGGAGAACCATCAACGGAGCCAGGTCGCTCCAGGTCAGGAACAGGCGGGCAGCGAGTTCACGCCGTTCCCGCCATCGATCAATCCCCGTGCCCGGGAGGACTTCCCCGGTCTCAGCCATGCCCGCAAGTACCTGGGCCAGCTGTTGCTGCTGTGGAGGGATGCCCTCGGACTCGTCCTGCTGTTGTCGGCGCACCAACTCCTCGCCGACGCGAATGCGCCGGACGATCCGGGTGGTGTCCGCCCGTGCAGCGGCAGTCAGTCGGTCCAGTTCGCCGGCCGAGCATCCGCCCTCCGGACTCGTCCTGGGCCCGGGAAGGCGCCTCGCGAGAGCGTCCCGAGCCTCCATGGGGATTTGGTCCCGGATCTTCTCCTGCCCGATCAACACCTGCAGTTCCGCCATGTCCCGCTGCCGCGTGCCCGCCGCAGAGTCCGTGCGGGTATGGAAAGCGTTGACGTGATAGCGCGTGAGTTGTGCCGGCACCACAGGCTGAGGGTCCAGCGAGGCCAGGAAGTACGTCCATCGCCGGAGGGGCAACCACCTGTTCTGGGCTCCGGAGAGGGTGCGAAGTCCGCCGCCAGGGCCGGTCCGCATCGCGAATGCCTCGGCGAGGAGGGGATGCCATCCGGGCAACGGCAGCTTGCCGACATCGAATGTGCCCCGTCGGCCGTCCTCGCCGTGAAAGTCGACGACGAGTCCCCCCGATCCCCCTTCGTGAACGAGGGCTGGGGCCTTGTAGTCCGCGGCTGGCAGAGCTGACCGGCGGCCCGGCCCGGTGCTGCCCCGGCCCTGGCGGGTCACGGCGTCGTCTCCTTCTCCTCGGGCAGGTCCTGTGGGGGCTTCTCGTCGCCCAGGGCCGCGGTCGGGGTGTCGCGGGGGTCCTCCCAGGTGTCGGGGACCAGGGCCATGCGGGTCTCCATCTCCAGTTCCTGCAGGGCGTGCAGATAGATCAAGGTCGACAGCTGCGAGGCGTGTCCGAGCCTGCGGCGGACCCAGTCCATGGGGTCGCCGAAGATCCGTTGGTAGTGCAGTCGCTGGGCCGGGTTCATGGCGCCGAGTGCGGCGATGTGCCCGCGCTGGAGCTGTTCGAGGGTGATGACGGCAAATGTGTGTCTCAGCAAGTGGGCGTGGGCAAAGAGGTCCAGTCCCTGCTCTTCGCACCGCTGGTTGGCCGTGGTGAACATGTCCTTCCATGCCGACAAGGTCAGCGGTATCCCGCTCTCGCCGAGCCAGAACCTCGCGGGCTCCAGGCCCTGTTCGGTGTCGACCAGTAGCCGCCGACGATCGCGCGGGCCGAGCAGCCGGACGTCGATCCTCTCGCTGCGGTGGATACCGCTCGTGTACTGGGCCAGGTGCGGCCTCTGCGGATCGGCGATCACGATCGGCCGTCGGATCTTGCGGTAGCGGCCTACATCGCGGGCCTCCTCGATGACGCACTGCCGGTCCTCGGCCGCGTAGGCCGTCAGGTCCCTCCGGACCGAGGCCGGCTCGTAGACCCATCGCGCGGAGTTCCGTTTCGCGATCGCCTTGGGCAGCCAGGACTTGCTGTAGCCGGCCGGGCCGGGTCCGGTCGGCACTTCCGTGATCAGGCGGCTGGCCTGCTCTTCCAGCCGCAGGCCGGTGCGGACCGTGGAGTCAGTGAAGGTCCCGTTGCGTGACGCCCACCGGCCGCGGAAGTTGTCCCGGGGCAGGCCCTCTCGGTCATAGCCGAGGACTCCCACGTCCCGCCATCGTCGGTAAGACGGTGCGGGAAGCCACTCGACCACCTCGCCACCTGTGTCGTGAGCGTAAGAGCTCGTAACAGGATCATGATGTTCGGTTCTTCAGGCGTCGCCAGCAGATGAGTCCGCACGCGAGTGAGGCAAGGGCGTCGTGCAGGTCCAGGCGTCGTTCCCATCGGACGCTGAGACGCTTGAACTGGTGGAGGAGGGCGAAGGTCTGCTCGACGACATAGCGGAGCTTGCCCAGGCCGTGGATGTCGGGTGAGCCTTTGCGGGAGATGACCGGCAGGATGCCGCGTTTCCGCAGCTCACGCCCGTTCGGGTTGCTGTCGTAGCCCTTGTCGCCAAGCAGGAATTCGGGGCGCTTGCGGGGACGGCCGGGCCGGCCGGCGACCGGCGGGATGCCGTCGACCAGGTCCAGGGTCTGCGTGACATCGTTGACGTTGGCCGCGGTGGTGATCACCTTGAACGGGGTGCCGTTACCGTCACAGATCAGGTGGTGTTTGCTGCCGGTCTTGCGGCAGTCGACCGGCGAGGGGCCCGTCGCCTCGCCCCCTTTTTCGCCCGCACATGGGAGGCATCCACGCAGACGCGCGACCAGTCCAGCTCTCCGGCCGCATTCAGCTCGGCCAGCAGCAGGCGGTGCAACGCGTCGAAGACGCCGGCCTCGTGCCAGCGGCCGAGCCGGCGCCAGCAGGTCTGGCCGGATCCGAAACCCAGCTCCAACGGCAGCTGCTGCCAGGTGATGTTGGAGTGCAGCACGTAGAGGATGCCTTGCAGACACCGCCGGTCATCCACCGGACGAGGACCCGGCGAACGCTTCGGCCACGGCGGCAGGACCGGCTCAATCAGCGCCCACAAGTCGTCGTCCACGATCCACGGCCTGGTACTCACACCCTCACGAACGGCCGAATCGTCGTACGAGTCACGCCCGACCAGCAACGCTGACCAAGATCCTGTTACGAGCTCTAAGTCGCTGGCACCGTCTCCCTGGTGTCCACCAGCTTCGAGCGACGCCTGTTTCCCTTCTGCTCGGCCTTCCCGTCACGTCGCGGCCGCTGCGGGATCGGCACTTCCGACACCCACTGCTTGCGCTTCGCGTAGACGTAGAACTGCTGCAGATGGGAGACCTCTTGGCTCCACGTGTCCCCGTCGACCCGAGGCCCGCGGGGATCAAAGCGCCGCCAGTAGTGGTAGGCCGTGTGATCGGCCTCGGTCGCGTCCCGCCAGTCCTTCCCGCCCCGGCTCTGATGCAGGAAGTTCAGCTTCCTGCAGAGGGCCGAGGCCCGGTTGATCTGACTGTTCAGCGGGCCCTCCAAGAGGTTCACCCGATGGAAGTACGAGTTCAGGTCCGTGTCGTAGACGAAGCGCGGCGACAACAGGTACAGCGTTCCATCAGGAATTCCCAGGTCATCGAGCCATAACTCCCACTCGTCTGAGGAAATCCGCAGATGCCAGGGCTGCGGCTCAGGCTGCGGCAGGTCCCGCGAGCTGTAGTGGACTGACCAGGCTTCTCGGATCAACACCTGCGGACCATATAGGTCCTGATCAATCGGGCGACTACCGGAAGTGCGTGGTGACCCCTGGGCTAGTCGAGCAGTGGCGGCGTCGCCCTTGTCAGCGGTGCCGTCTTCCTAACTAACGTGACAGCCAGTGCTCGGCATTCCACAACGAAACGGGGAATTTCCGGGCACCGAGTCGCGGCATGGCCGTGGCCCTGCTACGCCTGCACATGCAAGTGTGCGGCACCGGAGATACCTTGGTAGAAGCCTAGGAAGGCGGTCGGTACGTCAGAACCGCCGGACCTCTCTCTTGGGGCGGGTCGCCACGGCACACATTTGGTGGCGCATAGGAGTCACAATGAGTTTCAGCGAAGGCTATGAGAACCACGGAAAATCTCAGGCGCCTGAGGGGCTATCCACTTCGCAATGGTTTCCGCAAGCGGAAGAGTTGAATGAGAAGGCTGTTGCCGATCTCCAGGCGGGGTTGGCAGACGCCGTGAAGAAGCTGGATGAGCTCGAGGACCATCTTCTCAAGAATGCCCCCTCTGGCGGTCTGGTTAAGAGCGGTCGCGAAGACTCTATACCCGAAGGTTGGTTGACCAGCCCGGGTAGTCCACTTCACTCCATACAAGCAGCAAAGGGCTGGCTCCTCATGGCTGCCGAGGGGGACGTCTGCCTTGACGATTATCCCCACTCCTACTTTACCGAAGTCAGATCGGGAATATTCCGATGCGTAGATCATAACCCCAGCCACTGGAGACCTCCGGGATCGGACCCGACGTGACTACCATTGGACAGGTGCTCCGGGCGATCCGCGACCTAGTTATCGCACTCCTAGGGTTGACCTTGGCCATCGCCACACGTGCAGGTGGGAACTCCGCAAAGACTTCGTGGATTATTTGGGGCTGTTGGATCTTCATAGGTGCAGTTGCCTTGTGTATCTCGCACTGGTGTCTACCAAATGGCGACAATCGGCATGCCCGAAACCCGAAACTTGGACTGTGGGCTCTTGAAACGGAAGTGCTATTCCTGCACGCTCCAGCCGCCATCCTTTTGTTCACTGGTGCGTTCTACGGGCTCGGGCAATTGACGGCCAACCTCTCCGAGAACACAGAGAAGTACTGGTTTGGCGCGGCTAGCGGCTTCATATTGGCCGGGCTATCTGCAGCCATCATCAACCCAGGAAAGGACATCCACTGGGTGGAGAACCATGTAAAGAAGCGCCTAGGCAAGGCTTTCAAAAAGTATTTTGGACGCAGAGACGATCACGGTACGCTGCTGCGAAAAACTGTCCATTCACGATGGCAACCAGATGGAATAGAGAGCCATGCCCTAGACTTGAAGAACTACGACGATCAAAGCGGGCGCAGAGTTTCAGGCTGGAGATGGAAATATCGACGATATCGATGCGAGACGCTGATTGCCGGACTCAGCAAGAGCGTCATTCCCGAGCAGGGCATACCAGCACCAGCACCCAAGGGAAGTGAATGAGACGGCGGCCCAGGAACTCAGAGCCTGGCAGGCCACTTTGCCGTAGGGACAGGATCTCCTTCCCGTCCCGCGCTCAGAACCAACGAATGTTCCCCCAGCGGCGGTGCGCCCGGTGTCGCAGGCATCACCGGAGCCCAATGCACCGATGGAACCAAATCCCAAGCAGTGATTCCGATCTCTGGGTTTCGCACGCGGAAGCCCCCCATGTAGAAACTCCAAGGCCGGGACGTGCGCACCCAGGCGGAGAAATGAGCAATGGCCGCCAGAATTTCAAAATTCGTCAAGCCCTCGCTTCCGTTGCCCCGCTCGGCCGGCCTCTGAGTAGCGCCCATGTCCAGGGTGACGACACTAAGATGGTTGGGAACGAAGGTTGCCTGATCCGCAAGTCGGAGATGCTCGACGTCGGTCTGAATCTCATCGAATCTCCGCGTGTTTTCGTATATGTCGGCGATCACCCGCCACCACGCATCAAACGTCAGGCTTGGTGACGCGAGTGAGGCCGTGACTACCTTGGCACGTCTGAGCTGCTGCGGCTCGTTATGACCGAGATTAAGATCCGCGATCTCACCTTCGCTAAAGCCCCAACCGTATTTCTCATTCCAGGCCCTAACATTCGCAACCTGAGTCGCCAGCGGGGTCAGGAGGTTGTTGGCGTTCTCCATGGATATCCCTTTCTCGGCCAGCAGAAAGCTCTGCCAGGCAACCTCACCACCCGCCAGAATGCGAATAACCGTCACCATCAGTCACCACACACCAGCTGGTGGCCCACCGAGCCGGGCCAGGTGGCCTACTACCGTAAATCGCACGGGTCGCATCCGCGTTACAGGATGGTCAGTGACCGAGCGTGCACAAGCCAGGGTGCGGCGCAGGCGAGCGGAGTAGATGACCGGGTGGGCCGGGTCGGGCGGGATGCGGTCACTGCGGCAGTGCTCGGTGCAGTAGGTCTCGACCCAGGCCAGGAACTCGGCGATGTCGTGGTTGATGCGGGTCTCCGACCGGGAGCCGCCGACGCGGCTGCGCAGGATGGTCGCGGCCGTCGCGGCCGTCGCGGCCGTCGCGGCCGTCGCGGCCGTCGCGGCCGTCGCGGCCGTCGCGGCCGTCGGTGAACAACGTCGCCGGGAACAGCCAGGTGCTCTCGTGTGCAGCCGTTCCAGGAAGGCGACGGCGGTGGCGACGACCTCCGTGACGACCCACGGATCGGCCCGGATCTCGCCCTCGGGCATCTTGTCGCCGGTATCGTCGCGGACACCTTTCCAGTGTCTGCCGCGCAGGAGGACCAGGCCGTGGGCGTGGTCTCGTTCGACGCAGCCGCGTTCCAGACTGAGGACTTCCCCTGCCCGCATCGCCGACATGTAGCTGATCACGATGAAGCAGGCCGTGCTCAGGTGCCGGGCCAGGAAACCGGCCTCGGTGTAGTCGATAGCCCCGTCGTGCCAGGGCCGGCCGTCCAGCCGCCCGGTGACCGGCGCGTCCAGCGGCGCGCCGTCGATGACGGGCAGTGCCATCTCGGCGAAGACGGCGCGGTTGCTGGGGGCGTTCAGCGCGCCGCGGGCCGTGTCGAGCACCTTTCCCAGATGCGAGAGGTTGACCCGGAGCGTGCCGTCGTCGCTCAGCAGGACGCGCAGCTCGTCGGTCAGGCGCCCTTCGGGCGCCGCGGTAGGGGAATGGCCCGGCCCATGCAGCTGCGGCCGCTGCGCTCGCTGAGCACGGGGTATTCGTCGAAGGCGGCGGTGATGACCTCGGCGAAGGTCTCGATGAACCGCAGGGCCCAGACCAGCAGCGCCGACATCGTCTCGGGATGGATGCGGGGTGTCCGGTTCTCTTCGCGGATGGCAGGCCGCTGCTGGAGGCGTCGAAAACACCGAGCCGCCCGCGCTACCGCCGGCTCCGGTGGCGCGGCCTCCCCTCTCGGCTATCGCGCGGGGAAGAGGTATCGCCGCCGTCGGTGGGCTTGCCCAGGGGCGCTGATCTGCGGGATCACCCGGTGTCTGTCCGGCTCGGAGGGCTCCCACCTTCGATCAGACCCTCGGTCCCCCGCTGGAGGCAACCCTCCAGCCCCCTGTGGAGCCCCCGTCCGATGCATCCCTCCGTCGGGCCGGGATGCGCCGACCGGGGGCCGGACAGGTGATCGCCAGACCTGGGGCGTGCCTGGGCGGCCGGGTGGCCGGTTGAGTGCCCGGTACTCATGCCACTTTCACCACGGTGGGACTTCAGCCACCTCGACGTCGTGGTGGATGGCTGCTGTCGGGTCGAGCGGGCCCGCGATGCGGTGCAGGGCGATGGTCCGTGTCCGGTGGTGCGCCCGCTCGTAGCGGGTGCGGCGCTCGGGTGTCAGGTGGGGGTCGGCCAGTGCGGTGGGCAGGGCGAGGGCGCGGACGGGGCCGGTCAGGTCGATGAGTGTGGGAATGAAGCCCAGGTTCCCGACCCGCCAGGAGCCGTCGGTCCGGACGAACCGGAACCAGGACAGCAGGCCCTCCTCGGTGGTGCCTCGTGGAATGTGGTGCCGGGCAAGGAGATTGCCGTGGCCGTAAACGATCCAGGTGTCGTTGATCCGGTCGAATGGCTGGACCGCGTGGGCGTGGTGGCCTAGGATCACGTCGATCTGGGAACCGGCCGTCAGTTCCACGGCCCGGGCGAGCTGGCGCGGGCTGGGTTCGTGCCGGTGCTCCCGCCCCCAGTGCATGCTGAGGATCACCACTTCGGCGCCTGCGCGGCGAGCCTGGCGGGCCTCGTCGATGACGCGTTCACTGATCGGGTTGGCCAGCCACGGTTTGTCCGCCGGCAGGCGTCGGCCGCCGAAGCCGTAGGTGTAGGACAGGTGTGCGACCGGCACGCCGGTGACGTCGATGATGTTCGGCCGGTCCGCCTCGGTCCGGCTGCGTGCCGAGCCGGTGTGCCGCAGGCCGGCCGCGTCCAGGGCGTCCAGGGTCCGGCGCACCCCTGCCTCGCCCTGGTCGAGCGTGTGGTTGGAGGCCGTCGAGCAGCTGTGGAAGCCCACGTCCGCCAAGGCTGTGGCGATCTGCGGCGGGGCGGCGAAACTCGGGAAGCCCGTGAACGGTCCCTCGACCGGGGCGAGAGGTGTCTCCAGGTGGCAGATCGCCAGATCGGCCCGGGACACCGCGGGCGTCAACCCGGCCAGCATCGGACCGAAATCGAGCGCCTGGTCACCGGCCACCGAGGCATCCCGGGCGGCCTGCTCGATCAGCGGAGGATGGATCAGAACATCGCCACCAGCGATCACCGTGAAGGACACGCCCCCATAATCACCCGGCGCTCTTCATCTCCACTGCGACTTTTCGGGGCGTACCGAAGGCCCGGGGGCTGGCGGGCAGGGATCTACTGGGCCGCCTTTGGCGGGGGCTCGTGGAAGGCTCGTGCGCCGTCGAGGACCGGGTCGGAGGAGCCAGCGCTCCGCACCGGCAGCTGGAGACTCTCGCCGAGCATCTGGGCCGCGCCCCACGGGTGAGGCCCCGTCAGCAACAGCCCGTCGCGGAGGACGTCCCCGGCCAGCTCCGGCGGAGTCCCTTCCAGCACTACGACGGCCAGATCGACCAGGCGCCCGTAATCGGGCCGGAGGACCTCACGGATCTCCTCCCGTGTGAGCCGGACTTCCTTCGGCAAGCCGGTCATCACGTCCTTGCCGTACACCATCAGCTGCCGCTCGTCGGCGTATCGCGTCACTGAGCCGGTCGCGGTACGGATCTCGCGCGCGGCCATACCCACGACCAGTGCCATCGACTCCAGCGCAGTGACCAGGACGAGTCTGGCCGGCGCGGGCACAACCGCCGCCGCTGGGCTGAACAGCAAGAAGATCGCGCAGCTGCTCCCCTGCCGGCGCGACATTGACGGCGCCCCGAGCGGGAACGCCACGCCACAGCTGGTCGACGGATTCACCGTGGAACGGGACCGCATCAATCGCATGGTCCTCGACCTGATCAGCTCCCGCGACGTCCTGGACGAGGTCATCGCCACGGCATCGGCCGGAGTGCACGCCTCCGCCGTCTTCCGCGCCCACGCGGCCGGGCCCGGCCCCGATTTCTGATCTTTGCGATCGGGCCACCCCCATCGGGATACCTCATGCCACCGGGGTACATCCCTCAGCGACATCACCATCCCCCGGACCGCAGAGATCAGTAGCAGCGTTCCCCGGGGCGGAAGGCCCCGGCCTTCCGCATCTCGCCCGCACCCGCTGACTACTGAACCTTGCTGCGGCACAGCTCCTGGTCCATGAGCCGGCTCATGGCCTGCTGGGTGTGCTTGTCTCCGTCGCCGGTGACCAGTACCACGGCGGTCCGGGTCGCGTCCGGTGTGGCACCGACCTGGGTGCGGTAGCCGGACACTGCGCCCACGTGCGTGAAGTAGCTGCCGCCGCAGTGCAGCGGGAGCTTGGCCAGCCCGAGTCCGTAGCCCGCGCCCGCGCCCAGTTCCGGCGCGGGCACAGTGGTCGTCATCTCGCCGAGTTGCGCCGGAGCCAGCAGACGGCCGTCGAGCAGCGCGGCGTAGAACCGGCTCAGGTCGTGCGCACTGCTGATGATCGATCCTGAGGCACCGACCGCACTCGGGTTGAACTCCGTGACGTCGAGGGTGGTGCCGGTACCGAAAGCGCGGTAGCCGTGGGCGTGCGGGCCCGGGATGGACGGGGAGGTGCCGGGCGTACTGGTCTTCGTCAGCCCCAGCGGGCCGATGATCCGGGCGTTCACCTCATCTGCCCAGCTCCGGCCGGTGACCTTCCTGATGATCATCCCGGCGAGAATGTAGTTGGTGTTGGAGTACGACCAGGTGCCCGGACGTTTGCCGGCCGGGTGCCGCATCGCCAGCGCCACCAGCTCCTGTGGGGTGTAGGTGCGCAACCGTTCGGCCCGGTAACCGGCGGCACTGTTCAAGGCGGGGATGTCGCCCAGAACGTCGGGGATGGCGCTGCTGTGTTGCAGCAACTGCCGGACGGTGACCCGCCGGCCGTCGTGGCCGTTGCCCTGGACCACTCCGGGCAGCCAGTGCTCGACGGTGTCGTCGAGGGACAGCCGCCCCTCACCCACGAGTTGCAGCACGACCGTGGCGGTGAAGGTCTTGGTGGCGCTGCCGATCCGGAATCTGCCGTCCCACGGTACCGGCCGTCCGGTGCCCAGCTCGGCCGTCCCGGCGCGCGCCGGGTGACGTGTGCCTGATGATCTCACCTCGGCGAGCACCCCGACGGTCCCGGTGCCGTGAATCGCGTTCACCGCCTGCTGGAGGAAACCGGCCGGTCGTGGCCTCGCCGTCGCCGGCCCGGCCATCGCGGCCAGGAGCACCGCGGCGAGACCGGTCGGGAGGAACAGACCCCGCCGGCGTCTTGCGAACACGTGCATGGTGATCCCCCAGTTCTGGGTGGGTCGTCTGCGTTCAGGGACCGCTCCGGCTGTGGCCCGCGGCGGCTTCCCCCGCTCAGGAGCCGGTGGTCGGCGTCCATCCCATCAGTGGAAGAGCGAACCGGCCCATCCGGCCCTCCCCCGGACGAACCGGTGGCCGCCCTCAGGCGGCGCCTGTGGTAAACCCCCGTACGGAGACCGAGGTTCTGCCCCAGCCGACCGAGAGAACGTGGCCGCGACAACCGCCAGCCGCTCGACAACGTCGCTGAGCTCGCCACACTGGCTCGCACCCGCCGCGAGCGGAGGCGGAGGCAGTACCAACACGGCCTGCCCGACGGATTCATCGCCAAGACGCAGGGCACCCGGACCAGGGGGTCCGCCGCGGGTCGCCCGTCCGAGACGACACCCGGCCAACGGGCCCGACTGGCCCCTTGCGCTCCCGGTTTGTCTCCTCCGGGCCGGGGAGAAAGCGCCGGCCGCTGCCACAGACCCGAGCCCGGATCCTCGGAGAACGTCACCGTGATCGACGTGGAGACCATCCTGTGAGGAGATCCGTATGTCGTACCCGGTCCCGCCCCGTACGCCACTCACCCCTGAGCAGGTGGAGCGCGCCTTCGGCTACATCCTGGCCCTGCAGACGGGCGGCGGGGCCGCCATCTTCGACCGCGCGGACGCCGAGCCCGAGATGGCGTTCCTGCTCCTGCGGCTGAGATCGTGTTCGAGAAATGGGTGACGAGCACCACGGGGCTGGACGAACGCACCGGGCGCAGCAGAGATACGTACTGCACCCCTGAGTCGGCGGGGGCGTGCGGTTCATGTGGCCGAAGCATTGCTGGACGGTTGACGCCCGCCCTGCCAGCTTCGAGGTTACGGGAGAACCGGCTATCGGGGGTGCTGGAAATGCTGGTGACGGAGTTCAGCACGGGGCTCGTGGAAGTGTCGGAGCGGTTTGCGCTTTGGGAGGAGACCACGGCACGGTCGCATTTGCGCAATTGGCTGCGCAGTGACGACCAAGCGGACTTCCGGGCCAGAATGCGCGTTCTGGACCTGGGGGAGGTGCAGGTATCCATGCTGACCTACCCGCACCTGGGGATCATGCGGACTGCGAAACTGATACGGCAGAGCGACCCAGAGGTATACCAGGTCAACTACCTCCTTCGCGGGAAGGGGGTTGTCTCCCTGGCCGGAGGTGAGGCCGCGCTGTGTTCCGGTGACCTGGTGGTGATGGACAGCAGTAGCCCCTACCGAGGCGATGTTCAGGCTGACCCGGGTAGCTGGTCGCATGTGACCGTGCAGATCCCTCGTCGGCTGCTGCCGCTGCCTGAGAAGTCGGTGCAGGAACTGCTCGGGGTCCCGATGAGCGGCCGCTGCGGCATGGGCGGGATGTTTACCCGCTGGCTGACCGACCTCAATACACGTGCCACGGAGTTCACCGCAGCCGACATCCCCACTCTTGCCTCGGTCACTCTGGACCTCTTGACGTCCGTCATCGCCCGGTGCGGAGGGACTGAGGCAGTGTCGAGTCCGGAGGGCCACAGGATCGTCCTGCGCGCCCGGATCAACGCGTTCGTCGAACAGCACCTCGCCGACCCGGCCATCACTCCCCAGTCGATCGCGGACGCCCACCACATCTCGCTGCGTCACCTGCAGCAGCTGCTCGCTGAGGACGATGTCTCGCCGGCAGCCTGGATACGCCACCGCCGCCTGGAGCAATGCCGCCGAGATCTGGCCGATCCCCGCCTGAACGCCCGCCCGATCCAGGCCATCGCCGCCCGATGGGGCTTCACCGACCCCGCGCACTTCAGCCGCCTCTTCCGGACCGCCTACGGAGTACCGCCACGGGATTACAGGAACCTGCGGTTCAAGGAGTGCGCGAATCATCAAAAGCCTTGCGCGAATCGACAAGGCCAAGGTGCTGACCCACCCAGCATCCTGGGATTCCGGACAGCCGGACGGCCCTCAGCCGCGTCGTCCGACCGAACTCCGCAGTCGGGTATCTGATCCCAAGGAGTGAGCAACTTGATGACCTTTCGCCGGATCGGCCGCTTCACCGCCCTCGGCGTCACGAGCGCGGCCATGCTGATGTCAATGTCCACGAACGCACACGCCGCCACGTTAATCCGTTTCAGCGGCAACGACTGCGCCATGGCGCAGATGAACTACACCGCCATTCGGGAGCAGGGCAGCAGCAACTACTACATCACTGTTCGCTATGCCTACATTCACTGGCCCAATGCCGATGCAGGCTGCGGCCCCCTCGGAGAACCTTATTCCGGGGTTCTGCAGTGGAAAGGGGTCAGAAACGGTCAACCGTTCGACTGGAAAGCGATGCCAGGAGGCTACATGCGAACGGATGGCCAGTCGATCCCCGACCTCAGCGGTGGCGGCTACCAGGACGTCAGATTCCGTGTCTGCAACTGGAACACCAACACTGGTTACGTGGGGACCTGCGGTAGCAGTTGAATTGAATGCGCGACGGGCGCCGCATCGCGCACAGCACACGCTGTGCCGGGAACCTTTCACAAACACCGCCAGCATGCGAGTAAGTATGCACACGTGGGCATCCACAACGTCTACGGCTGGTTCTACTGAGGAAACTTCACTGCCTCTTGCCGAGAAGCTGTTGGGGAGCCCTGTCTCTATGTCTGGCGCGGTGTCCCGGCGAGAGCCGAGACACCGCTTGTGCAGGGGCGAAGGTCAGCCATGGGAGGCTTTGGAGCAACCATGGAACCTGCCGTTCCCTGCTGGGCCGCGGCAGCATACAGCGCCTGGGGACCCTGTCGATCGCCGTGTTCGGTGACCTGTGTCAGTCCGGAGCTGCGGGTGATCTCCGCTGTTCACCGGGGCAGCGGGCAGGCTCTGGACAGGGCCGGTCGGGTCGTCGATGGTCGCTGTCCCGGAAGGACCGAATACTGCTGGCGATGCACTGCCGCACGAGCCCGTCCATGCCGGGGCTCACCCCCACCCCTCGGGTGTCAACAGCTTGCCACCCCGGCGTAAATACCGAAGATTCCTTCGTAGGTATAGAGCCTGCTGCCTCTCGGGGGAATCACGTAGCAGGGGCTGTCAGGCGCCCAATCGACAAGGACGCGCACCCTAGCAGTGGTAGAGGAGCAAACATTCGTCAGAAGGACACTGAAGCCTTCCGGGTCCTCGTGGTGGTACGCCGAGATACAGGGAACTGCGATAGCCGTGGGCCTGGCCGCGGCAGCTCCGGCAGTCTCCCCGAACGTCGCTGCCTGCGCGGGCACGGCAAGGCCGCCGAGCGTCAACCCTGCGACCATAGCAACGACAGAGAATATCTGACGAACAGGCATGGGTTTCCTCCTGGAATGAATGGCTTCGCGCAATGTGCGCGCAATTCTGCGTCGGATGAACCACAGGCGGTTCAATGTCCAGGATGCAGGGGGCTTCAGCACACTGGCCTTGTCAGTCCGCGCAAGGCTTTTGACTATGCGCGCACGTCTTGAACCGCAGGTTCCCAGGGTCCGTCTTCAAAAATCATGGCTGCCCCGCAAGTTTCCGCCGGCCCCCGCAGCTCGGCACGCGCTACGCCAGCCTCCTCACGGGGAGTTGGCCTCCGCACGCGGAATGGTTAGGCAGGCCGCCGCCCGGCCTGCGTCCCTGGAGTTCGGCATAGGGTTGTCCAGCACATGAGCGGTGAGGGGTACGTCCAGGCAGCGGCCATGGTCAAAAGCCGCGTGGCCGCAACGGTTTCCGGGTTCGTCTCCGGACAGCTCCCCGAAGATGCCGCCTATGGCGCGCGATCAACCGGGAGGCCGAAATCATACAGACGGTGACGCCTGTAGAGCTCGCGGTCCTTAAAACGAGGACATCGTCTTCCCCGTCACCGCCGTCCCGGACGACGCCGACCCGTGCGCCGACTCCGTTGCCCTGG
This sequence comes from Streptomyces sichuanensis, assembly GCF_020328095.1. Taxonomy (NCBI): domain Bacteria; kingdom Bacillati; phylum Actinomycetota; class Actinomycetes; order Kitasatosporales; family Streptomycetaceae; genus Streptomyces; species Streptomyces sichuanensis. The sequence continues at coordinate 832 of NZ_JAIXMK010000112.1, read as the reverse complement.
ACGAAATCGGCTGCGTCCTGCTGACCGCGCTGCGGGACTGGGCCTGCGACTCCCCCACCACGGCGGCGCCCGGCACCGCCCGCAGCATCATCCGCTTCGTCGTCAGCGTCATCCAGGACCCCGACCACACTGACACCGACGACACCCTGGAGACGATGCGCGACGAACACCTGGAGCGGTCCGAGCAGTGCACTCCGGGGGCCGGCGCGCACCGGGCCGACGCGCCCTGCGGGGCGGTAGGGTCCTGGGTCAGGCGCACCGTGTGTGCGCTCCCCTCCACGAGGAGCCTCCGCGCGATCGGGCTTCTCGCCCAGGGGGTCCGATCCGAGCCTCCTCCGGCGCGGCCGTCGGCAATGGCCGCAGCCCGTTGGAGAGGAGCGCGCGGTGGCGCGTCACCGCAAGGAACCTCTACGCGAACGCATCGCCGCGGTGATCCGCGCGTTCTGGAGGTGGATGCGGGGCCGGTGACTAGGACTTGTCCGGCCGATCATGTGCGGAGCCAGATGACGAGGGCTGCGGCGGTCGCGGTCCCGAGGAAGACGTAGCCGCGCTTGTCGTAGCGGGTGGCCGCTGCTCTGGCGTGCTTGAGCCGGTTGATCGCCCGTTCGACGGTGTTGCGTTTCTTGTACCGCTCTTCGTCGAAGCCAGGTGGCCGTCCGCCGCGGGATCCTTTGCGCAGGCGGGCGGCCTGGCTGCCGGTCTTCTCCGGGATCGTGTGCCGGATGCCCCGGCGCCGCAGATACTCGCGGCATGGGCCGTTGCTGTAGGCCTTGTCCGCCGCGAGGCTGTCAGGCTTCCTGCCCGGCCCGTTCCGCGGGACGCGGATCTTGTC
>NZ_JAIXMK010000111.1:0-21706 GCF_020328095.1 Streptomyces sichuanensis | reverse complement strand
CGCCGCGGCAGCCCGTGCCGCGCAGAACGCCGCGGCCGCCGCCAACGCGTCGGCCGAGGCCAGCAGCTACGCAGGTGTGGCCACCGAGCAGGCGCGCCGGGCCCGCGAGGCCGCCGCCGTCGCCACCCGCGCGGCGAACACCGCGACCGAGGCGGCCGGCCGTTCCCAGGCGCTCGCCGCCCAGTCGGCCTCCGCCGCGCGTGAGGCCCACAAGGCGGCCAAGAGCGCCGCCGATCACGCGAAGAAGGCCGCCGCCGCCGCGGACAAGGCCGCCGCCGAGGCCGGCAAGACTCAGGACTGGGCGAACAAGGCCACCGAGCACGCCAACAACGCCATCGACGCGGCCAAGACGGCCTCCGACGCGGTCGCGCAGGCGCAGAAGGTCGAGAAGCTCGCGCGCGAAACGGAAGCGGCACGGCTCGCGGCTGACAAGCAGCGGGCCGTGAAGGAGGCGGAAGCCGCCAAGACCGCCGACAAGGAAGCCCGCGACCGGGCCGAGAACCTGCGCACGCAGGCGACCGCCGCCGATGCCGGGACCAGAGAACTGCTGGCGAAGGCCGCCGCCTCGAACGACACCAGGACCGTGGCCGAGCTGGGCCGGAAGGCCGCCGTCAAGCTGCTGGAGAGCACCGGCGCCTGGACTCGTGGGTCCGCCGCGACCGCCCTTTCCGGTACGGACAGCTCCGTCGTCAACTGGGTCCGGGCGGACTACAAGAAGGCCACGCAGCTGGACGACCGCGAAAAGGTCCTCTACGCCGCCAAATTGGGCGGTCCCGCTCTGGCCCAGGCATCGCAGAAGGTCCTGGAGAGCGACGACCCGGCCCGGGTCGAGAAGTTCCTCACCGAGGACATCTACACCGTCCAGGCCGACGACTACCGTGTCCAGATCCTCAAGCTCATGAACGGCGCCGGCAAGGCGGTCAAGAAGGCGGGCGACGCCGCGCTGAGCGACGGCAGCGCCAAGGCCTTGAGCGCGTTCATGCTGACCGGCTACCAGGAGGCCCTCCAGGAGGACGACCAGGTCGAGACGTTCCGGATCAAGAGCGCGGGCGGGGCCACCGTCGCGGCCGCCGCCGATGTCGCACTGTCCGGTCCCTCGCGGATGCAGCACGAATTCGTCGTCCGGGGCCAGTACAAGGCGGCTCAGCTCGACGCGGACACCGCCACTCACGTGGCCTCCGTCCAGTCCGTGATCGCCTCCGCCGCACGCAACGCGGCCCTCGCCGGCCAGAACGCCTCGCTGGCGTACGAAATCGCCTTGAAGGCCCGCAACAAGGCCACGGAGGCCGCCAAGTGGGCCGAGAAGGCACGCGCCTCGGCCAACGAGGCCAAGGGCTACTCCGACGAGGCGCAGAAGAAGGCCAAGGAGGCCGACGCCTCGGCGGCCTCCGCGGCCGAATCCGCCAAGAAGGCCACCGCCGCGGCGGCGACGGCCCGCCAGGCCAGCCGCCAGGCCAACTACTCGGCGAACCAGGCGACCGTGTCGGCTCAGCAAGCCGTGAACTCCGCCGTCAGCGCCCGCGCGTCGGCGGCCAGCGCCCGCCAGTCGTCCTTCGAGGCCACAAGAGACGAGGCCGCAGCCTCCAACGCCGCGAGCGAAGCCCAGACGATCGCGTTCGTAAAGCGTCAGCAGGAGATGATCGCGGCCGCGACCAAGGCCGTGAGCGAGCTCGCGGAAAAGGTCAAGAACGGGCTCAGTAATTTCTGGGACACCCCGGACAGCGACCAGGTCATCCAGGTCGACCTCGCCAGCTTCAAGGACGACAACCCCAGCTGCCGGAACGAGCTGTCGTGCAGGTGGGCGAAGAATTTGGATACCGCGGGTGTCTGGTCGGGAGGGGCCGCACTCGGCACGCTTGTCATCCCTCCGCTCTGGGAGGCTACCCCCTTCCTCGGACTCGCATCGGGAGTGAGCTTCTTCACCAGCAGCATCTTCAAGGGGGTCGGATATGGGTGGACAAGCTCCGAGTTCAAGTCGAGTGCCGCCGGCGTCGCCCTGTCAGCCATCCTTGGCGCACAGGGTAAGTTGGTGAGCACAGGCGTAGAAATCGGGTCGGGGCTGAAGAAGGGCGTGGAAATACTTCACGAGGGCGCCTCGGATCTGATCGGTATCGTCTCCAGCTCCGACTGGAATCCTTTCAATTGATTGTGGGCCCCGAAGAGGGGCCCACAGGCCAAGGAAGTGACGTGCACGCTCCATCTGTTCCCCTGTCGGCCTGGTGGGCCACGGCCGTCGCCTTCACCATGATATTTCTCGTCGTCTTCGTTCCGCTCATGCCAAATCGCAATCTTCGGATACGGATGTGTCTCGTCCCTGTGGCCATGGCGGCCTTCATCGCCGTCTCCCGCCGGATGGGTGCGGGCATGCCTCAGGAAACGGCGCTCCCGGTTTACGTCACCTTGGTTCTGGCGCCTCTTGTGGGTTTCGTCGGACGTTGGGGCGAGCTACGGGAGAAGTGCCGTGACTATGCGATCCATGGGAAGCGTCGTGAGAACTCACTCTCTCGCGGTACGTGGCTGCAGCTGACAGCGGCTGTGCTCTTCTTTCTGCCGCTCGGAGTATGGCTCACGACGGCCAGTACGTGACATGCGCGCCGTCCTCGGACGCCGGACAGGCTGACATCAGCCCGTCCGGCGTCCGAGGGCCGCACCAACGGGCGGCCCAACCGTAGCGGCAGCCCTACAGGTACAGCCCCGCATCCACATCCGGCTGCCCCGGCACCGACGCCGGAACCGTCCCGCGCCGCAAGGCGAAGAGTTCCGCGAGCGTGGCGCCGTTCCGGACCATGCCCTCCTCGCGGCCGAGCCCACTGACGCGGACTCCGTCCGCGTCAGTGGGCCTCCCTCCCTCGCCCTCACACGACCGGCCGCCCGGCCGACGTGGCCCGGGGCGTTTACGACCCGTCCGGCCACGGCGCCGTGCTGTTCGCGTTCTTCGTCGGCATCGCCGAATTCATCCGCGAACTCATCGTCCAAGGCACCCACGAAGGACTCGACGCAACCGCGCCCGCGGCGCCCGCCTCGGCCGGCCACCAGCGATGACCGAGGAACAGATCCGCCACGCCCGCGACCTGCTCACGCGGCCCGACAACACCGTCACCTCGCGGACATGTATCCCTCGTCGGACGGCCGTCCATGGGTGCTGCCCGGAGCTGGCCTGCGCGGTGGTGCTGCAGACTCTGTACGGGCTGTCGGACGTCGAGACTGTCCAGCACCTGCGGTGCGATCTACTCGGATCAAGATTGGCGACCGGGGCTTGGACGCGGATGGCATCCCGGGCAAGCTCCAGCTGGATCGCCTGAAGCGCGACTTCGGGCGGGCGGCGTAATGGCGGCGATACCGAAGCGCGGCCGGCACCGAGGACCGTCCGCCTCCTCCCCGTTCCTGAGACTCGTCCGGGAGCACCCGGCCCGGCTGTACAGCATCGTTGCTGCGGCCGTCGCCCTGCTCGCACAGTACGTCACCGTCCCCGAGGAAGCGATCTTGGTCCTGGTGGACGCGCTCCTGGGCGTGGGTGAGATGACACAGAGGGTGGAGAACGCCAAGACGAGCAGCCTCTTGGGAATGAAAGTGGCCCATTCTTTGAGTTGATGGATTCATTGAACTCGCGCAGACCGACCTCATAGCGGTCGCCTCCGGCCCGCACGAGATCGGTAGGCGGCTGGTAGGAACCTTGTGCGGATCTCGCAGGCGGGGCGTTCCCCGGTCGGGGTCTGCTGCCCTCCGGGATCAGTCGCATGGGTTCTGCAGGGAAGAACCGGTGATGGTGCGGTGCCACTGGTGGTCTCGGCTGAGAGTGCAGATGCGCTTTCCGACGGCTTCCGGGTCGAGTTCCCATAGGCGGATGGCGCGATCGGTGTTCGTGGTGGCCAGGACGTGCCCTGCGGGTGCGTAGGCCAGCCCGGAGACGTAGCCGCCGGTTCCGGTGAGTATGGCGATGGGCTGGTGGTTCTGCGTGTTCCACAGGCGGATGGTGCGGTCGTAGCCGGCCGTGGCCAGCGTCCGCCCGTCGGGCGCGTAGGCGAGCCGGCTTGTGGTGTCGGTATGACCAGTGAGCCTGGTGACGCGCTGGTGTGTTTCGGTGTTCCACAGGGTGACGTCGCAGCTGGTCGCTGCGAGTGTGCGGCCGTCAGGGCTGAAGGCAAGGGAGTACGTCCGGCACATCTGGCCCTCGCGGGCGAGGGTGGCGATCACTTTGTGGGAGCGGAGGTCCCACAGGCGGACGGTCGTGTCGTGGCTTCCTGTGGCGAGGGTGTGGCCGTCAGGGGAGAATGCCACGGAGCCCACTGCGTCGGGCTCGCCGTCGAGGACGGCGACCGGCTGGTGCGAGCGTGTGTCCCACAGGCGTGTGCTGTGGTCACTGCCGGCTGTCGCCAGAGTGAGACCATCAGGGCTGAAGGCCGCTGCGCGGACGGTCCCGGAGTGGCCCCGGAGTGCGGCCGTTTCCCGGTGTGTGCGGGCGTCCCACAGCCGGGCGGTGCCGTCGTCACTCGTGGTGGCGAGCGTACGGCCGTCGGTGAGAACACCACGCCGGTGATGGTGTTGCTGTGGCCGGTGAGAGTGGTGATGAGACTGTGGTGGGCGAGGTCCCAGAGGAATATGGAGCCACGCGAGTCACCGGCGGCCAGGGTAAGTCCGTCCGGGGAGATGGCCACGGCGGTGGCGGTCTCGCCGCTTCCGGTGAGCGTTCGGGACTTCTTGAGCGTGGAGGCGTTCCACAGCTGGAGCGTGGGCGTCACGCCGCGTTGTCCGGTCTCCGATGTGACCAGGCTTTGCCCGTCCGGGCTGAAGGCGACGGCCGATATGAGGCCGGCCCCGGTCAAGGTGCCAGCGGCTTCGTGTGTGGCGGTGTTCCACAAGCGTGCGGTGTCGTCGTTGAAGCCAGCGGTGGCCAGGGTGCGCCCGTCCGGCGAGAAGGCCACGGACCAGACAAGGTCAGCGTGACCGCTGAAGGTCGCTGTCGAGCAGTAGGTCTCCATGTCCCACAGCCGGGCCGTACGATCCGAGCTGCCGGTCGCAAGCATCCGGCCGTCAGGGGAGAAGGCCACGGTCATCACGGCGTTGGTGTGGCCGGCCAAGGTGGCCTTCACCCGGCGGGATTCCGTGTCCCAGAGCCGGACCTTCTGGTCGCTGTTGGCTGCTGCCAGGGTGCGCCCGTCGGGCGAGAAGGTGACGCGACGGACCGAACTTGTGCCTTCGGCCAGGATCGCGGTCTGACGATGTGTGTCGACGCCCCACAGGCGTACGGTGCCGTCGTCGCTCGCTAAGGCCAGGGTGCGGCCGTCGGGGCTGAACGCCACACTGTTGACGCTGCTGAGGTGGCCGGCAAGCGTGGCGACGAGCTGATGGGTGGCCGCGTCCCATAGCTTTGCCGTACGGTCCCGGCCCGCCGTGGCGATCAGGCGGCCGTCGGGTGAGAAGGCCACATCTGCGACTCTGTCGGTGTGTCCTGCCAAGGTCGTGACGAGTCCCCCTGAAACGGCGTCCCAGAGTTTGGCCGTGTGATCATCGCTCGCCGTGGCCACCATACGGCTGTCAGGGCTGTACGCGACCGCCCACATGTCGTCCGTATGGCCGGTGAGCTGATTGCCGGGGTACTGGGCGAAGGTGCTGAGCAGGCTGCCGCGGGCCTCGGTGGTAGGTGAGCGGCGGTAGGCGCTCAACGCGAGGAGCATGGCGGCCTCCGGCCGCTCACGCATCATCCCGTCGGCGCGGGCGGCGAGTTCCCGTGATTCCGCTATACGCCGCTGGTTGCCCGCCACACGACTCTGCTGGAAAGCCATGGCACCGGCCACGAGCGAGACGACGAGCAGGGCCGCCAGGCCGGAGGCCAGGGTGCGCATGCGCCGCATCCGCCGCTGTTCCAGCCGTCTGTGTGAGGTCTCGAGATCGGCGCTCGCCTGAAGGAACGTGCGTGCCGTCGAGGTGAGGACTGCTTTGGTACGGGGGTTCTCGGCGGCTTCGAGGGCAGCGGCGAGGCGTGGGCCCCGGTAGAGGAGGGCGGGGTCGTGTCCTTCCTTCTCCCAGATGGTGGCCGCGTCGGCGAGGGTCTGGCGGGTGTGCAGGACGGACCGGTCCTCGTCGATCCACTGGCGCAGCCGGGGCCAGGCGTCCAACAGGACCTCGTGAGCTACCTCGACGTGTTCCGCATCGACGGTGAGCAAGCGCGCCCGCGTAAACGTCTCAATGACGGCGTCGGCATCCCCTTGGTGGTCGGCGCTGACCTCCAGGACCTCGGCTCGCCGGGCGGGCCTGCTCGTGTGCCTGCCCTCTCCGAGCTGGACGAGGTGCAACAGGATGTGCCGCGCGGTCCCCTGTTGGTGCGGGAGGAGCGAGGCGTAGGCGCGTTCGGCGGTGGCGGCCACAGCGCCGGAGATTCCCCCGGTCAGCTGGTAGCCGTCGACGGTCAAGGTCGCGCTCTCGCGGTGCTGCCAGGTACTCAGCAGGGCGTGGGACAGCAGGGGGAGTGCGCCACCGGGGGCCGTGCGGGCCGGCATCGCACAGCCGTGCAGGAGGCCGATGTCGCGCAGCAGGATCTCGACCAGCCCCGGTTCCAGCTCCAGGCCGGCCTCACGCGCCGGTCCTGTGATGGCATCACGCAGCTGTGCGTCATCCATCGGCCCCATCGTCATATGGCCTCGTTGCATGGCGGCGGCCAGTCCTGGAAATCCCAGGCAGCGCTCGTAGAAGTCGGATCGCACTCCGAGGATGACAAGCGCCGATGGAACTCCTGCGCCCGGCGTCCGTTGCCTCGTCAGCGCAAGCAGCGCCTGCACGAATGCCTCTTGCTCGCTCTCGTCGGAGCACAGCATGAAGGTTTCTTCGAACTGATCGACCACGATGATCAGAGCAGCGGCCTCGTCGCTGATTGCGCTGCGCGCCTGCCCGCCGCCCGCGGTACCCGGAGCGGCAGGCACCCGCGCAGCATCCAGGGCGGCGCTGACGGCGACGGCGAGAGCGTCCCCTCCTGCCCGTTCAGCCTTCTCCAGTAGCTGACGGGACGCTCCGGTCACCGCGGCGATACGGTCCAGCAGTTCCTCAAGGGGGTGCGTGCCCGGCGTGAGCAGGGCCACAGGCCATGCCTGAGAACCGGTGACGGGCAGCACACCACGCGCGAGGGCCGGCAGCAGACCCGCCCGCAGCAGCGATGACTTCCCCGTCCCCGACGGCGCTATGACCAGGAGGGGCCCCGACGTGTGCAGCCGTTCGGCCAGCTGCGACACCAAATCCGCGACAGCCTTCTCCCGCCCGAAAAACCACCGTGCGTCGCGGACGCCGAACGGGGACAGCCCCGGATACGGACACATGCCTTCGTCCCGGGCCTTGCTCCCGGCGTCACATCCCGCCGGAGGAAGGACCCCGGCCAGCAGCCCGTCCGTCGCCAGCACCTGGTCGCAGACCCGCGCCAGTTCATGCGTCAACGGCTTCTCACCGTTTTCGACCTTACTCAGATAGCCCTTGCTGTAGAACGCACGGCGAGCCAGCTCGGCCAGCGTCATCCCCTGCTCGCGCCGCAGCCGACGCAGCAGTTCCCCGGCGCGTTCCGGGGGCGGCAGTAGAGCTCCCGCAACCCCGCTTCCGAGATCGCGACCAATGCCATCCACTCCTGTTCCCCCCTCGGCACACAGCCTCTCCCGCGTGCCTACCAGCCCCTCGACACATCCCGTGCATTCGCACAAGCATGCCCATTTCTACGCGAGAGGATAGCTGTTCGCGATCAGAGCATCGCTCCAGGTAGTGCGCTGGCGTGGCGGAGCACCTCAGGCCTGTCGGCCGAGCCCTGTGGAGCCGGGCTCCGGCAGAAGGCGAACGGCGCGCCAAGCGGACCAGCGATGACGGCACTTCCCCAGCTCAGCCGAGGTTTCCCAAAGCGCCTCTTCCAAAGGAAACAGGGAAACCCTTCCCTGGCCGTTCGCCACGGGGTGGACTGCGCTGACGCACTCGGTGACGACCCGTTCACCGGGGTGACGCCTTAGGTGCGGTTCCCGGGGGGCCGGGCACCGATGAAGGAAGTGAGTTCCGATGCAGTTCTTCACGAAGTTGACCGCCATGGCGACGGCGAGTGCCGCTGTCGTCCTGGCGACCTCCACCGTCAGCTGGGCAGACGTCGTTCCCGTGCCGCCGGCCGCCGTCACCAACACCAACAGCAGGCTCTGCCTCGTGGTGGAGAACGGTGGCAAGGCCGACGGGGCCCGTGCCTTCCAGGGAGACTGCGGTGCCGGGCACTGGAAGATCCGGTGGGCCGGCACGGCAGAACGCTCCGGCTCGGACCCGAACGGCCCGGTCACGTTCACCAACGAGTACCGCATCACTCACACCGACAGTGGCAAGTGCCTGGAGATCGCCGACTCCCGCAAGGATGACGGCGCTCCGGCCCAGCTGTGGGACTGCCGCGAAGGACTGAAGACGCAACTATGGGAGCTGGACCCCCAGAACCCCGGCCGCATCGTGAACAGAAACAGCGGCAAGGCCCTGGAGGTCGAGAACTCCTCGCTCCGGCCCGGCGCACACGTGCAGCAGTGGACGAAGACCCGGACGGCGGCCGGCCAGGTATGGCGTTGGACGCTCTCGTGACGGCCGGAGCAGACCGAGATGCCGGGAACGGCAAGGCAGCCATCAGAAGCGCCCAGCTGACGGCGGGCGCTGGCGGGTTTGTACGGACTGCGCCAGGCGGCGGGGCGCGGTCGGCCATGTGCTGACCGCTGTCAGTCGCAGCGACGTCCCGGATGCACAACGGAGGGCCGTCTCCTCTTGTACTACCGCGACCTCCTCGGTCGGCACCGCGGCGCCCTCCGGCGATCAGGGTGATTTCAAGGCCACGCCCTTGCCTCCTTCGGCTCCTGGAACGCCGGCGACAACGCGGAACGTTCCTCGGTCGAAGTGGACCGAGGAGATAGACCTTCAGACCGTTGACGCTGCTGGCCTGGCGCGTCACGTCACCATCTGCCTCAGTGATCCTTCCACCGCTCTCATCGCGCTCCTCGACGCTCACTCACGCATAAAGTTCAGCGGGACCGACTAGCTCGACTGCCCTTCCCAGGCCCGGCAACAGCTCGAACGTGACGGTCGCCTCCTGTGCTGCCAGGGAGCCCGCCCCCAACGTCCACCCTTCCGGACAACTGCGACAGTTCACCAACGGCCGGCAGGCATACGTCCGCCACTCGGAACGGCAGAGCGAGGGCTCTGAGATAGTCGACATCTTCGTCCCGGCACCCCCCGGAGACGTCGTGAATCTCGACGACCAGCGAGCAGCAATAATCACACTTCCTCCTCAGCGAGAGCTTGCCGCTCACGGAGCGACAGTCCGGGTACCGGAAGCGGCAACGGCGTGGGGGCATACCCGTACGGGTCCCCTGCGTCGACGAGACAGGCCGATACGGGGGGCGGCCTGTCTCGTTCGCAAACGCAGGGCTCACCTTTCAGGCCGCGCCCGGCGCGGACCGCCACCGTGCTCGGCATGGGCCTGGGGATCTTCCGCCTGGGCCTGCGGCAGCCTGGTCGGCTCGTCGTTTTCCCGACGTACGGGATGGTGCTGCCCTCGGGCGGACTCGCCCTGTTCCTGCTGACCGTGCTGATCGTGAGCGTGCCGGCGGTCGCGGCCCCTGGCGCCACCCGGACGGACGCATCACGTGCCCGATGTGCTTCGGACGTGACATCGAGGGAACCCGGTGGGTCATGTCACGACTTCCCGGACCCGGCCCCCTGCCTCCCGGCATCGCCGAGTCGTACTGGATGGCCACCGCGAGCGCCGCGCCGCGTGCCGGACCGCTGACCTCCGACACCGAAGTGGACGTCGCCGTCGTCGGCGGCGGCATCGCGGGGCTGAGCACCGCCTGGGAGCTGATCGAGGCCGGCCGCTCCGTGGCCGTCCTGGAGGCCGACCGTCTCGCCGCGGGAGTCAGTGGCTACACCACCGCCAAGGTGACCGCGCTGCACACCTTCGTCTACGACAAGCTGCGCCGCACCCGGGGGGCGGAGGCCGCACGCCTGTACGCGCGCTCCCAGCAGGAGGCGGTCGAACGGGTCGCCGAGGTCGCCGCCGCGCTGCACGTGGACTGCGAGCTGGAGCGCGTGCCGGCCTTCGTCTACGCCACCGATCCCGCGCGGCGGCCGGACGTGCAGGCCGAGGCCGAGGCGGCCCGGGAGGCCGGGCTGGCCGCCTCGTACACCGAGGAGACCGGGCTGCCCTTCCCCGTCGCCGGCGCCGTGCGCGTCGAGGACCAGGCGCAGTTCCACCCGCGCAGGTACCTGCTCGCCCTCGCGGACGACATCCGGGAACGCGGCGGATTCCTCTACGAACGCACCCGGGTCACCGGGCTGAGCGAGGGCACGCCCTGCCGGCTGACGACCGAGAACGGCGCCTCGGTCACCGCCCGCGAGGTGGTCGTCGCCACCCACTACCCCGTCTTCGACCGGGCCCTGCTGTTCACCCGGCTCTCCCCGCGCCGCGAGCTGGTGGTGGCCGCCGTGATCCCCGCCGGGGACGATCCCGGAGGGATGTACATCACCGACGAGGAGCGGACCCGGTCGGTGCGCACGGCCCCGTACGGCGAGGACCGGCTGCTGATCGTCACCGGAGAGCACTTCACCCCCGGCACGGGCGACACCGCCGAACGATTCGCCCGCCTCGCGGCGTTCACCACCGAGCACTTCCCGCGGGCCGCGATCCTCCACCACTGGGCGGCGCAGGACAACGACCCCACCGACACCGTGCCCCTCGTCGGCCCCTTCCACCCCGGAGCCGAACACACCTATGTCGCCACCGGATTCGGCGGCTGGGGCATGAGCGGCGGCGTCATGGCCGGCCGGCTGCTGACGGAGCTCATCGTCGGGCGGGCCCTTCCGTCCTGGGCCGGGCTGTACGACCCGCGGCGGCTGGTGAGCACCCTGCGTGAGGCGCCCGCCTTCCTCAAGCACCAGGCGACCGTCGGGCGCCACTTCGTGGGCGACCGGCTGCGCACGACCCACGTGGACTCGGCCGCCGACATCCCGCCCGGCGGCGGAGCCGTCGTCCGTCTGGGCGGCAGGCGGTGCGCCGTCCACCGGCACGAGGACGGAACCCTGCACGCGGTCTCCGCGCGCTGCACCCACCTGGGGTGCCTCGTGGCGTTCAACGCCGCCGAGCGGACCTGGGAGTGCCCCTGCCACGGCTCACGGTTCGCCGTCGACGGCACGGTCCTGCAGGGCCCGGCGACCCGGCCCCTGGAGGTGCGGGCCGTCGAGGAGGACTGACGGCCGCACCGCGCCGCGGCGGGACGCCGATGCGCGGTCCCCCGGCGGCCTACTGGGGCGAGCGTCCGGGCGTGGCTCCGTCTGCGGGCGGCGCGGGGCCGATGGTGCTCGCCCAGCCGACCAGCGCGCGCAACGCCTCCGGGTGGGGAGCGACCACTTCGGAGAGCCTGGTGCCGTTGTGGAACACCATGAAGACGGGCACGGGGCCGACGCCCGCCTTCTGGGCGACGTCGAACGCTTCGTCGAGGTCCACCCGGCAGAAGTCGACGGTGTCGGCGAACTCGGGCAGTTCCGAGAACCTTTCGAACACCGGAGTGATGACCCGGCACCGGGGTGCCCAGGTCGCGCAGAAGTTCACCACCACCGGTCTGTCCCTGGAGGTGGCTTCCTCGTACTCCGTCAGGTTCGTCAGGGGCGTGACGGCCATGGATCTCCGATCCCTCGGCGAACGATCGGTCTGCAGCCGACCGCGGATGCACGACCACCACCGTTCCACGACTCCCCCCGGCGTGCATGCCCACAGCGGCCACGTGCCGGGCGGTCACCCGTTCTCCCGCCTCCGGGTCCGACCGACCCCCATGGGGTGCGGTGGCCGGCATCACATGCGAGCGTGGTACGTGTCGGGCCGGGCACGGCCCTGCAGGGAGAGCGCTGTGAGACTCTCGTTCCTCGACCGGCTGTACGAGCGGCCGGGGCCCTGGACCAGTGTCTACCTCGACACCTCCCAGGACACCGACGACCCCGACAGGGCCATCGCGCTGCGGTGGCGGCACCTGCGCGGCGAGCTCGCCGCGGGCGGGGCGGACAGTGCGACCGTCGACGCCCTCGCGGAGGTCGTCGGCGCGGACCGGGAGGTCGCCGGGCGGCACGGGCAGGCGCTGTTCGCCGCAGGCGGCCGCCTGGTCCTGGTCGAGGAACTCCCCGAGCCCCCGCCGCGCGACGTGGCACGGTTCGGGCCGCTGCCGCACGCCCTGCCGCTGGCCGTCCGCCATGCGCCCGACCTCCCGTACGCGGCCGTGGCACTGGAGCACCTCCCCGCGGAGGACGGGGGCGCGCCGGAGGAAGTGCTCGTCGAGGTGGAGAGCGGACGCTGGCCGATGAGCCGGGTCGTCCCCGGCCCTTCCGACGTCCTGCGCGTACCGGCCGGTGACTGGGAGCGGGAGGCGCCGCACATGGCCCGGCACCTGGAGCAGCTGGCCGCCGGCGGCGACGCGGAAGTGATCGTGCTCCGGGCGGACGCAGGCGAGGAATGGGCGCGCGGGGTCCTGGTCGGCCGCCTTCCCCGGCGGGTGCGCGACCGCCTGCTGACCGTCGGCAGCATCGCCACGGCGGAGGAGGTGCCGCCGCGCGGCGGCGACGGGCGCGCCCTGCTGGAACAGGAGCTCGGTGCTCTGCTCGACGGGCGGCTGAGCGCCTCGGACCACGCTCGGATGGATGCCTACCAGGCGCAGCGGGCACAGCGCCCGGAGGCGTCCGACGGCATGGGCGCCGTCGTCACGGCCCTGCAGCAGGGCCGGGCAGACGCCGTGCTGCTCAACGAACCGGTCCGGCTCACCGCACGCGTCTGGGTCGGTGCCGAGCCCACGCAGATCGCGTTGTCCCCCGACGAACTGCGCGCACTCCGGGCCCCCGTCCTCCGGGAGGAACCGGTGGAGGACGCCCTGCTGTGGTCCATCGTGGGCACGGCGGCCGAGCTGGTCGTCGTCCCCCACGAGACGCTGTCCTTGCGGGACGGCGTGGGAGTGCTGCTGCGCCCCTGAGAGGGCCGTTCCCCGGCGACGGGCCGGGCAGGTGGCACGTGTGACGGTTCCGCGTGGGTGACCCTCATCCCCTTCACCATGGCGACGCTACGGTCCGCCGTCTCTTCGCGCGCCGAATGTCGGATTCGGAAGTCGTATGAACAAGCACGCCTGTTGACGTTTTGCGTTCAGGAAATTTAAGGTCGCCGGACTCTCGCACGAGATCCAGACCGACGGAGAACAATGACGTACTCTCCCGGTGCGCGACCGCGTCCCACCCGCCTGTCCGCACTGCTGCTCGCAGGCGTGCTCGTCGCCTCGGTGCCGCCCGCGGCTGCCGCGCCCGCACCACAACTCCCCACCACCGACCGCCTGTCCACCCCCGCCCCGCCCGCCGGCACGTGCCGGACGGGCGAGGGGTGGACGCTCGAAACGTCCCGCGTCACCACCGACGACACCCACCACGCCTACGTGGGCAACGGTTACTTGGGGCAGCGCATACCGCCCAACGGCGCCGGCTGCACCGGCAGCGGCGCCAAGACCGGCTGGCCCCTCTTCACCCCGAGCTATGACGGTTCGTTCGTGTCCGGGCTCTACGCGCACAACCAGCAGACCGCCGCGGACCGGCAGGCGGCAGCCGCCCTGCCCACCTGGACCGGCCTCACCGTCGGCACGGGCGGCGAACGGGGCGATACCTTCAACTCTTTGACGAAACCGGGCCGAATATCCGGGTATCGCCAGACCCTCTTCCTGCACTGCGGCATCGTCCGGACGTCCCTGACCTGGACCGCTGCCGACGGACGGAAGACCGACCTCGTCTATGACGTCCTCGCCGACCGCACCAACCCGCACGTGGGCGCCGTACGGCTGAGCATGACCCCGCGCTGGAGCGGCGACGCCACCGTCACCGACCTGCTCGACGGGCAGGGCGCCCGGCGCATCCGGCAGACCGGCGGTGGCGACCGGACCGCGGGGGCCGGCTCGGACGGCCGCACCATGGACGTGGCCTTCCGCACCGACGGAACGGACACCGACGGCGCCGTCGCCTCCACCCTGCGCCCCGGGCGCGGTGTGCCGACGGCCACGGCCCGGACCGCCGGTCCCGCCCGGGACTTGAGTGTCCGGCAGTCCCTCACCTTCCCCGTCCGCAAGGGCCGGGCGTACGAACTCACCAAGTACGTGGGCGTCGACACCGCCCTGACCTCGCACGCGCCCCGCCAGGACGCCACCACCGCCTCACGGCTCGCCGCCCGGCGCGGCTGGGACGGGCTGCTGCGCGCCCACACCGCCGCCTGGGCCCGCATGTGGCGCTCCGACATCGAGGTGCCGGGACAGCGCGAGCTGCAGGCATGGGTGCGCTCCGCCCGGTACGGGCTGCTGTCCAGCACCCGGGAAGGCGCCGCCGACAGCATCGCCCCGGCCGGACTGACCAGCGACAACTACGCGGGCCTCGTCTTCTGGGACGCCGAGACCTGGATGTACCCGGCCCTCCTGGCCACCGCACCCGACCTCGCCAGAACCGTCGTGGACTACCGCCACCGGACCCTCCCGGGGGCCCGCGAGAACGCCCGCAAGCTCGGCTACCAGGGGCTCTTCTACCCCTGGAACAGCGGCAGCAAGGGCGACCTCGCCCAGGAGTGCCACAGCGTCGACCCACCCCACTGCCGCACCCAGATCCACCTCCAGTCGGACATATCCCTCGCCACCTGGCAGTACTACCTCGCCACCCGCGACACCGACTGGCTGCGCGAGCGCGGCTGGCCGGTCATGAAGGGCATAGCCGAGTTCTGGGCCGGACGCGTCGACCGCAACGCGGACGGCAGCTACTCCATCAAGGACACCGCGGGCCCCGACGAATACAGCAACGGCGTCGACGACGCCGTCTTCACCAACGCCGGCGCCGTCACCGCACTGCGCAACGCCACCCGCGCCGCCCAGCTGCTGGGCGAGCGCGCCCCGGGGGAGTGGACGGCGATCGCCGACCGCATCAGGATCCCGTACGACGCGGAACACAAGGTCTTCCGGCAGTACGACGGTTACACCGGCAGCAAGATCAAGCAGGCCGACACGGTGCTGCTGACCTACCCGCTGGAGTGGCCGATGCCCAAGGACGACGCGGCCCGCACCCTGGACTACTACGCCCAGCGCACCGACCCCGACGGCCCCGCCATGACGGATTCGGTGCACGCCATCGCCGCCGCCGGCACGGGCGAGGCGGGCTGCTCCACGTACACCTACCTGCAGCGCTCCATCAGGCCGTTCGTCCGCGGCCCCTTCGCCCAGTTCTCGGAGGCCCGCGGCGCCAAGGCGGGTGCCGAGGACCCGCTGGCCGGCTCGCCCGCGCACGACTTCCTCACCGGCAAGGGCGGCTTCCTGCAGATCTTCACCAACGGCCTGACCGGCATGCGGATGCGCGAGGACCGGCTCCGCCTCGACCCGATGCTGCCCCCGCAGCTCGGCCGCGGCGTCACCCTGCGCGGCCTGCAGTGGCAGGGCCGCACATACGACGTCGAGCTCGGCGCCCGCACCACCACCGTGCGGCTCACCGGCGGCGCGCCCATGACCCTCGACACCCCGCAGGGCGAACGCGTCCTCACCCGATCCGCCCCGGCCGTCCTGGAGACGCGCCGGCCCGACCTCGCCCCCACGGACAACCTGGCCCGCTGCACCGCCGCCACCGCCACCTCCGAGGAGCCCGGCATGTACGCGGCCGCCGCCGTCGACGGCAATCCGGCCACGGCCTGGGTCCCCGACGGGCCGCGCGGCAGCCTGACCACCGACCTCGGCAGGACCGTCCGCGTCACCAAGGTCACTCCCGAGTGGAACGGCCCCGCGCCGGACGCGTACGACGTCCGGCTGTCCACCGACGGACGGCACTGGCACGACGCCGATGCCGGTGCGGCACGGTACGTACGGGTGACGGTGCGCGGCGATGCCGCCGCCACGTCCCGGACGGGCATTGCCGAGATGACGGTTTCCTAGCGGACGGGAGAACCGGGCGGGGCGGAGGTGCGACAGCGCACCCGCCCCGCCCGCCGGGCCATCGGATGCCCCACGCGCCACCGGGCAAGGCTCAGGATGACTTCACGTCAGGGCCATCGCTCCTTTGCCCGGGCTTCCCTCTGCGGTGTTCGTCTTTCTGACCGACACGTCGAACCAACGGAAGGGACAGGATCCGATGTCCGTCAGGAAGTACCGCACCGCCGTTCTCGCCGCGCTGGCCGCGCTCGCGCTGCCGACCGCAGTGCTGGGCACCGCCACCACCGCGCAGGCCGCCGGGGAACCGGGGCTGCCGGGCTACGCGGCCTGGCAGGCCGACGTGAAGAAGGCCGTCGCCCCCGCGATCCCCTGGCTGCGCGAGCGGGTCGCCGAGCGGCACGGGAAGCCGGCCGTGGTGCTGGACATCGACAACACCGCACTGGAGACCCACTACCACCCCGGGCACGCCAACAAGCCGGTGCTCCAGGTGGCCCGGTGGGCGCGCGAGCACCAGGTGTCCGTGCTCTTCGTCACCGCCCGGACCTCGTCCTCGTCGGCCCGGGAGCAGCTGAAGCAGGCCGGCTATCCGGTGGACGCGATATGCACGCGCCAGCACGGCGAGAGCAAGGGCGCAGGAAAGGAGCGCTGCCGCAGAGAGCTCACGCACGGCGGTCACACGATCACCGCCAACATCGGCAACCGCTCCACCGACTTCGAGGGCGGGTTCTACGAGAAGGGCTTCAAGCTGCCCGACTACGGCGGCCGGCTCTCCTGACGCCCGCGTCGCCCGCCCGGCCCCGTAAAAGTTGCCGGCACCCGCCCGGCGTGGTGACGGTGGCCGGTATCGGCCGGGAACATTGCGGCCTCGCGGGAGGCGGGTGATCCTTGAGGTATCGCCCTCGACGCGGCGAACGTTCCCGTCGCGTGGCGTCCGGCGCACTCAAGCGCGTGTTCGAAAAAGCGGGTGGCGGCCGGCGCGGGTGAATCCCGGCGATGAAGGAGAGCACCGTGATGCCCGACGAAGAGATGGGTGACGAGGTCTATCAACCGGTCGGTCCCGACAGCCAGGACTACCCGAACGACCTCGACCTGGAGAACGCCCTGGACGGCGACGGGCTCGACGTGGTTCTGGACCAGGGCTACTCGCCACCGGAGAGGCCCCTCGCCGTCAATCACTACGGGACCACGGTGCGTGAGCAGCGCGAGGGGGAGACCCTCGACCAGCGCCTGGCCGAGGAGGTGCCGGACATCCCCCTGCCCGAGGGCGACGACATCGGCGACCAGGTGGGCACGGACGGCGAGCCCGTCGATCGCGAGGTGGGGGCCGCACGCTCGGGACGTGTGGTGGCCACCGAGGACGGGCCGCCCTACCACGCGAACGACGTGGTCGCCCGTGACGTCGGGATCGACGGCGGTGCCGCTTCGGCCGAGGAGGCCGCGATGCACATCGTCGACGGCTCCGGCCTCGAAGAGGAGGAGGAAGCCGGCGAGGGCGCATTGCCCTGATCTCCGCCGTGCCGTCCTGGTCTCAGGCGGCGCCGGCCCCGCCCGCGGTCGTGAGGGGCGTGGTCGGCACCCTGGGGTTCTCCGACCGCGCCGCGGGCGCCGTGGCGCGGACCGCCGGCGGGAAGACCGCCTCCTTCACGGACCGGCGCGGGGCGGCCTCCGGCGGGTGAACCGTCCCGCGGCCGGCCGGCCCGGGCGGGCCCTCCCCGGACGGGAGGGCCCGACGGCCGGGGTCAGCCCCGCAGCGGGCCCTCGCAGGTGAAGTCGGCCGTTCCCGCGGGGCGGTCGGACCAGATGTCGACCTTGCCGAAGGAGCAGTTCATGTCGGCGAAGTTGTTGGTGCCCTTCTTCGTCCGGTCGAGGATGAAGTAGTCGACCGTCTCGGACATGTCCTTGAAGACCAGGTCGGTGTTGCCCGGGTCGCTCAGGTTGGCCGTGACGCGGCCCGTGCAGGTGAACCGGGGGCGCTCGGGCGCGCCGTTGGTGGTGCACTCGGGCCGCATGCCGGTCGTGGCGGCGAAGGACGCGCGTATCGTCGCGGGGTGGCCGGCGTCCAGCCCGCCGACGGGCGTGTACGCCGTGTCCGGCACGTACAGGTCCTTGACCTTGGCGATCTGCTGGTCGAGGAAGGTGTCGTAGGCGCGCTGCAGGCCGCTGTCCCGGCCGAGCCGGTCCCGCCAGGCGTCGAAGCCCGCCACGTCGTCGGCGCGCAGGCGGCCGTACATCTCCTTGAGCAGCGACGGGCGCTCCGACCACAGGAACTCGAAGAACGTGCCGGCGTACGAGTAGAAGCGGAAGCCGTCCCGGTCGTACTGCGCGTGCAGCAGCTCGTGGACGCTCATGCGCGGCTTGGTGCCGCCCGCCGTGTCGTTGATGACGCTCTGCACCAGGGACTTGCGGACCTTGATGCCGTCGTCGCGGGTGGCGCCGTCGAAGAACTCGGCCGTGCCCTCGTCCATCGCGGTGGTGCGGTCGCCCTGGTACCACGGGCCCTCGCCGAAGAGGCCGGGCACGGCCCAGCGGCCGTTGAGGTAGTGCGTGTACTCGTGGCGGAAGAGCTCCTCCAGCGTGAGCGTCGAATCCTGCGGGACCCGGCGCTCGTAGGTGTAGAAGGTGGCGCCGTTCTCGATGTAGATGCCGCCGTTGTTGGTCCCCATGCCGGTGAGCAGGGGGTGGTAGATCTCGTAGTCGGAGCGGGAGGCGTACAGCACGATGTTGAGCGTGGTGTTGGTGTCGCCCGCCAGGGGCTGCTCGGTGCCCAGGACACGGTGGTACTGCGCCTTGACCTGCTTGCTCGCGTAGTAGAGCTTGTCGACCGTGGCCCGCGGCAGGGCGGTGCGGACCTTGATGGCGCCGTTGTCGTACGCGTAGGTGCTGGGGAAGAGGCGGCGCTCGATGTCCGCCTTGCACACCCCGTACTGCTTGCAGGCGCCGAACTCGTTCAGCCAGGTGACGACCTTGCCCCAGGGCTGGCTGCCCTGGCCGAAGTTGCGGACGACGGTGTCGAGCAGCCCGCCCAGTCCGGTGGTGATCTCGCTCCTGAGCGCGTCGATCTGCCCCATCCGGCCGTACTCGCCGACGGCGTCGCGCACCACCCAGGCGTTGGCCGTGTCCTTGAGGTGGGTGTGGCCGGCGAAGGACTTGAAGGCGGCGCGGTAGGAGGGGTCCGCGGTGACGGCGGCGTGGAAGGCGGTGTCGTGGTTGCCGGTGTACACGCCGAGGTAGTTCAGGGAGAGCGCGGCGAGCGCGGCGCCGGCCCAGGAGGTGTCCTTGGCGGTGTCCGGGTGCGCCGCGTCCATGGTGGCCAGGACGCGCTTGACCAGCGGGAGTTGGTGCTGTCGCAGGCCGGGTGAGCTGGCGGCGTAGAGGGCCTCGCGCAGGGTCTCGGCGTTGGTGCGGGTGACGTCGAAGGTACGGGCCGCCGAGCCGAACGCGGCCACCGCGCGGCGGATGGCCTCCACGGTCGGTGCGTCGCCGAGGTCGATCTCGTCGTGCGAGAAGTCGTGGTAGGCCACGGCGTGGAGATAGGTGAACATCTCCAGCAGGTGGCTGCCGTTCTTGCCGTCGTGCCCGCCGGCCAGCCGCTCGATCCGCCGGGACACGGCCTGGACGTGCGCCTTGGACATGACGGGCACCAGCCGCTGGTCCCAGGTCCAGATCAGCGTGCGCAGACAGCCGTCGGCGGTGACGGCCGGGTCGGCGAGGAAGTCGGCGAACTGCTCGGCCCCCAGGCCCTTGACGCCGTCGAGGGTGCACGGGACGGCGGCGCCGCCCACCGTGGCGCGCGGTGCGCCGAGCGTGGGCTTCGGCGTGGCGGTCAGCGCCCCGGGGATGCGGCCGTCCTTCAGCTCGCCGGGGGCGGTGAGGTCCTCGGCGACCGGCTTCGGTGCGTTGGCCAGGCGGGTGACCTCGTCGAACGGGTTGGGTGCCGGGGGAGTGCGGAGCGCGGCCCCGGCTGCCGGGGAGGCCGGCGCGGGGGAGGCGGGATCGGCGTGGCCGGCCTGGACGGCCGTGGCGCAGAGGGTCACCGCTATCGCGGTGGTGAGCAGGGATCTGCACAGGGTGGTGGATCGGGACACCGATGACTCCAGTGTGGGAGGAGGGATGGGGGGTGCGTGCGCGGAGGTGGAGCACCCCGGGCACGTGGTGCGGCGCTGCGCCGGGCGACAACGGCCGTGTGACGGGCGGGACGTGGGGGTCCGCAGCAGCGCCATGTGATGCGTAACGTAGTAATGTGAAATGTTACTGACAACCCCTTAGAGGAATCGGGTTGCCGGGAAAGCTCAAGTGAACGATCGGATTCCGGGGGGTGACGGGTCCGTCTCCGGGAAGTGGCAGGCCACTTCCCGCGCTTCGCCCGCCGACGCGACCCGCAGGGCCGGCGCCTCGCTCCGGCAGATCTCCTGCGCCTTCGGACAGCGCGGATGGAACGTGCAGCCGGGCGGCGGGGCCGCGGGGCTGGGCGGGTCCCCGGGCAGCGTGATGCGCTCCCGGGCCCGCTCCGCCGCCGGGTCCGGCAGCGGCACGGCGGAGAGCAGGGCCCGGGTGTAGGGATGGGCGGGCGCCGCGTACACCCGTTCCTTGTCGCCGGCTTCGACGATGCGCCCCAGGTACATCACCGCCACCCGGTCGCAGACGCGCTTGACCACCGACAGGTCGTGGGCGATGAAGAGGTAGGCGAGGCCCAGTTCGCGCTGCAGCCGTTCCATGAGGTTGACGATCTGGGCCTGGACGGAGACGTCCAGGGCCGAGACCGGTTCGTCGGCGACGATCAGGCGCGGCCCCGTGGCGAGCGACCGGGCGATGCCGATGCGCTGGGCCTGCCCGCCGGAGAACTCGTGCGGATAGCGGTCGAGGTGCTCGGGGATCAGCCCGACGAGCTCCATCAGCTCCGCGGCCCGCCGGCGCGCCTCGGCCGCCGTGCTCCCCTGCACCAGCAGCGGATCGGCGATGATGCGGGCCACGGTCTGGCGCGGGTTGAGCGAGGAGTGCGGGTCCTGGAAGACCATCTGCAGCTCCCGGCGCAGCGGCTTGAGCTCGCGCCGGCCGAGGTGGCTGATGTCGCGGCCGTCGTAGGTGATCGATCCGGCGGTCGGCTCCAGGAGCCGCACGATCATGCGGCCCGTCGTGGACTTCCCGCAGCCGGACTCCCCGACCAGGCCCAGGGTCTCGCCCGCCGCCACGTCCAGGCTGACGCCGTCGACGGCACGGACCGGCGCGGAGCTCCGGCGCCTGCCGGGGAACGTCATCGTCGCCCCGCGCACGGACAGCAGGGGCTCGGCGGTCGTTGCGGTCATCGGGTGCCTTCCCGGGCGTGGGCGGTGGTGTGCAGGGGCAGGTGGCAGGCGACCAGGTGCCCGGGGGAGGGGACGGGCGCGGGCCGGACCTCCTCGCAGCGGGTGCGGTCGGCCGGGGTCGCGGCCGCCGCTCGCGGGCAGCGCGGTGCGAAGGCGCACCCGGGGGAGGGGACCAGGAGCGAGGGAGGGCTGCCGGGGATCGCCCGCAGAGGCTCGTCGTCCCGGTCGTCGAGGCGGGGCAGGGAGTCGAGCAGGCCGCGGGTGTAGGGATGGGCCGGGCGGGCGAAGAGGTCGTCCACCGGGGCCTGTTCCGCCGCCCGCCCGCCGTACATCACCAGCACGTCCTGCGCGACGCGGGCGACGATGCCGAGGTCGTGCGTGATCATGACGACGGCCAGGCCCCGGTCCTGCTGCAGCCGGGCGATCAGCTCCAGGATCTGCGCCTGGACGGTC
>NZ_JAIXMK010000110.1:0-15024 GCF_020328095.1 Streptomyces sichuanensis | reverse complement strand
CTGCTGCAGCCGGGCGATCAGCTCCAGGATCTGCGCCTGGACGGTCACGTCGAGGGCGGTCGTCGGCTCGTCGGCGATGAGCAGCTCGGGCTCGCAGGCGAGTGCCATGGCGATCATCACGCGCTGGCGCATGCCGCCGGAGAACTGGTGCGGGTACTCGCCCGCCCGGCGGGCGGGCTCGGGGATGCCCACCTCGCCGAGCATCTCCACGGCCCGCCTGCGGGCCGCGGCGCGGCGGGAGCCGAAGTGGACGCGGTGGTGCTCGGCGATCTGCTCGCCGACCGTGTAGGAGGGATGGAGGCTGGAGAGCGGGTCCTGGAAGATCATCGCCATCCGGCGGCCGCGCAGCCGGTTGAGCTCCCGCTCGGGCAGGCCGACGAGCTCGCGTCCGTCGAGCACGACCGAGCCGGTGACCTCGGCGCCGGTGTGCAGGCCCATCACGGCCAGGGAGGTGACGGACTTGCCGGACCCGGACTCGCCGACGATGCCGAGCGTCCGGCCGCGGTGCACCGAGAATCCGAGCGCGTCCACCGCCCGGACCGGGCCGCGCGGGGTGGGGAAGGTGACGGTCAGGTCCTGCACGGACAGCAGGGGTGCGTCGGCCATCAGTACCTCACTCGCGGGTCGACGACGGCGTAGAGCAGGTCGACGGCCAGGTTGGCGACGACGATGAAGGCGGCGGCCATCAGGGTGACGCCGAGGATCACCGGCTGGTCGCCGGTGGACAGGGCCCCGTAGAACAGCCGGCCGATGCCGGGGAGCCCGAAGATGGACTCGGTGATCACCGCGCCGGCCAGCAGCCCGCCCAGGTCCATGCCGAAAATGGTGAGGATGGGGGTCATGCCGGCCCGCAGCCCGTGCTTGACGACGACGGTCCGCCGCGGCAGGCCCTTGGCGCGGGCCGTGCGGATGTACGGCTCCGCCATCGCCTCGATCATCGAACTGCGGCTCTGCCGCGCGTACATGGCGGCGTACAGCAGGGCCAGGGCCAGCCACGGCAGCAGCAGGTTCGACGCCCAGTGCAGGGGGTCGTCGCCGAGCGGCACGTACTGCGGGTAGGGCAGCAGCCCGGCCACCCGGATCAGCCCGTAGACCAGCATCATCGAGGTGAAGTAGACGGGCAGTGACGCGGCGGCGACTGCGCCGACCATCAGGGCGCGGTCGGTGAGGGTGTCCTTGTGCAGGGCCGCGGTGACCCCGGCGGTCAGGCCCAGCAGCAGCCACAGCACGGCCGCGCCCAGGGCCAGTGAGGCCGAGACGGGCAGGCGGTCCATCAGCAGGGCCCACACGGACTCGGAGTTCTCGTAGGAGTAGCCGAGGCAGGGGAAGGAGCAGTGCAGGGCGTACTGGCCGCTGCCCATGGTCCGGCCGGTGAAGATGCCGGTGACGAAGTCCGCGAACTGCCGCCACAGCGGCCGGTCGAGGCCCATGTGGGCGCGGATCGCCTCCAGGCGGTCGGTGCTGCACGACTTGCCGCAGGCCGCCGCCGCGGGGTCGGAGGGCAGCACGTAGAAGACCGTGAAGGTGACGGCGGCGATGGCGAGGAGCACCCCGGCGACGCCGAGGAGCCGGCGGGCGGTGTAGAGGATCATGTGCGGCTGCTCCTCGGGTCGAGCACGTCGCGCAGCGCGTCGCCGAGCAGGGTGAAGGCGAGCACCGTCAGGAACAGGCATGTGCTCGGGATGACGAAGTACATGGGGTCGGTGTCGTAGAAGGCGACGCTCTCGGCGATCATCTGGCCCCAGGACGGCGTGGGCGGGCGGACGCCGACGCCCAGGTAGCTCAGGGCCGCCTCGGTGGCGATCATGCCGGGGACGAGCAGGGTGGTGCAGGCGATGACCGGGCCCGTGACGCCCGGGAGGATGTCGCGGGTGAGGATCCGCCACGGCCCGGCGCCGCCGACGCGGGCGGCGTCCACGTACTCGCGGTGCTTGAGGGAGAGGGCCTGGCCGCGGACGACCCGGGCGACGCCGGGCCAGCCGAACAGCCCGATCACCGCCGTCATCAGCAGCACGCGGTTGACGTCCTTCGCCACCGACATCATCGCGATCATGAAGATGAGGGAGGGGAAGGACATGGTGAGGTCCATCAGGCGGGAGAGGACGGCGTCGGTGCGGCCGCCGAAGTAGCCGGCCGCGATGCCGGCCGCGGTGCCGGTGACGACGACGATGGCGGTGGCGGTCAGCGCGATGAGCAGCGAGACCTGTGCGCCGTGCACGACGCGGGCGAACAGGTCGCGGCCGGTGACGGGCTCCACGCCGAGCCAGTGGTCGGCGGAGACGCCGCCGAGCGGGCCGATCGGCCGGCCGCCGAGGTAGGGGTCGACGGCGCTCTTGTCGAACTCCTCGGGGGACCATCCGGCGAGCGCGCTGAGCAGGGGCGCGCCGGCGGCCATGAGCAGGAAGAGGGCGACGACGGCGAGGGAGACCTTCACGGAGGGACGGTGGCGCAGCTCCTGCCGGGCGAGCCGCCAGGGGCCGGTGCCCGTGGGGAGCGCGGCCGGGGAGGGGGCGGTGGTGGTCATGGTGCGCCCGCCCCTCAGCCCCGGCTCCCGGCCGGGTCCTTGAGGCCGACCGCGGCGTAGTCGAGCTGTCCGCCGAAGGAGGTCTGCCCGTAGGCCCCGGCGATGTTGGTGCCCAGCACCAGCGGCCAGCGCCGGACCAGCACGGGGACGGCCGGGGCCTTGGCGAGGATCTCGCCGTCCAGCTGCTGCCACGCCGTGGCGGCCTGCTTCGGGTCGGTCATGGCGGCGATCCCGTCCATCCGCTGCATCGTCGCGTCGTCGCGGAAGAGCGAGTGGTTGCCGGAGTTGCCCTTCTCCTTGATGAAGCGGCCGTCGAAGACGAAGGGAAGGAAGGTGGAGCCGGAGGGGTAGTCGGGGCACCAGCCGGTGTAGACCAGGTCGGTGCGGTTCTTGGTGTCGCCGATGGTGGCGTAGAAGGCGGACGGGTCGACGGTCTCGATGGTGACCTTGATGCCGGCCTTGCCGAGGGACTGCTGGATCGCCTCGGCCCGGCCCTTGTCCCCGGACGAGACCGTCATCTTGGTGGAGAAGCCGTCCGGCTTGCCGGCCTCCTTCAGCAGCTGCTGCGCCTTCCCGGTGTCGCCGGTGGCGGGGATCCTCAGGGTGTCGGGCTGCTTGCCGCCGAAGAGCGTGGCCGGCATGTAGGCGGTGGACGGGTCGTTGAAGGCGGGGCCGCCGGAGGCCGTCATGACGGCCTCCCGGTCGAGGGCGTACTGCACGGCCCGGCGCACCCTGACGTCGTCGAAGGGGGCCCGGCCCGTGTGCATCTGGAGCATGTCCGTGCAGTTCTGGGACTCGGCGAGCAGCCGCTGTCTCACCCGGGCGTCCGGCAGCACCTTGGCCGCGCTCTCCGGCCGCAGGGCGCCCCAGGAGACGGCCGACGCGTCCGCACCCTGGCTCGCTATCAGGCGGTCGTCGATCTGGTTGGCCTTCAGGCCCATGACGACGACCAGCTTGTCGGGGTACGCCTTGCGGACCTCGTCCGTCTTCGGGTCCCAGTGGTCGTTGCGCACGAGCACGAGCTTCTTGTTCCGGTCGTAGGAGTCGACCTTGTAGGGGCCGGAGGAGAAGGGCCGGTTGTCGTACTGCGGGCCCTTGTCCCGGGACTGCGGCACGGGAGCGAAGGTGGGCATCACGGTGGCGTTGGGGAACTCCGCGAAGGGCTTGCTCAGTTCGAAGACGATCGTGTGGTCGTCCGGCGTCCTGACCGAGTCGAGGTGCTTGCCCTCGGCGGGGCCGCGGTAGCCCTCGGCGCCGGCGAGGTAGCGGGCCGCGTAGTCGGCGCCGCCGGGCAGGTCGGGGGAGAAGGACCGCTCCACGTTGTACTTGACGTCCTGCGCCGTCACGGGTGTGCCGTCCTCGTACTTCACCCCCTGCTTGAGGTGGAAGGTCCAGGTCCGGGCGCCGTTGGAGGGGGTGCCGAGGTCGGTGGCGAGGTCGGGGACGATCTCGCCGCCCTGCGCCCCGGGGGCGGCCCGGTAGGTCACCAGCGTGCGGTAGAGCAGCCGGGTGCCGAAGTCCATGTCGCTCATGACCCAGTTGCGGGCGGGGTCGAGATGGGTGAAGTCCTGGTTGGACAGGACGGTGAGCGTGCCGCCCTTCTGCGGGGTGCCGCCGAGCACGGCGCCCGCGTTGGCGGCGGCGGGGTTCTTCCGCCCGCCGTCCTTGCCGCCGTCCGACTGCCGTTCACCGCCGGAACAGCCGGCCGCACCGAGTGCGAGGGGGGCCGCCAGCAGGGCGGCGAGAGCGGTACAGGTGCGCTTGTTCATCAGTGGTCACTCCGTGAACAGTCGAACAGCCGAACGCTGGCTGAAATGTGACCCGTAACATAGTAATGTGAAATTGCACTGCCAAGGCATCAGTCGCTCCGTTACCCACCTGTGTCCGAGGAGGATCCCCATGAACGAACCGACGGCCGCCGCCCCCCGGACGGTCAGTCATGACCTGCCCGTCTCCCCGGAGTTCGAGACCTTCATGGCCGGGGACTGGGCGGCCACGCCGCTGCCCGACGGCATCCGGCTGCCCGCCGCGGACCTCACCGGACACCGCCGCGCCCGGCTGTCGGCGCGCTTCCCCGGCGAGCGGCTCATCGTCCCCGCGGGGGAGCTGAGGGTCCGCTCCAACGACTGCGACCACCGCTTCCGCCCGCACAGCGCCTACGCCTGGCTGACCGGGCTGACCGGCGAGGACCAGGCGGGCCACGTGCTGGTCCTGGAACCGGACGGCCCGCACCGGCACGAGGCGGTCCTCTACGTCCGCCCCCGCTCGCCGCGCAGCGGCCCGGAGTTCTACCGGGACCGCCGCTACGGCGAGTTCTGGGTCGGCCGGCGCCCCGACCTCGACGAGGCCGAGCGTATGACCGGCATCCGCTGCGCGCACCTGGAGTCGTACGGGCAGCTCCCTCCGGGGCGCGACGCGTCCCGCGACGCCGGCCTCGCCGCGGCGCTGAGCGAACTGCGGCTGGTCAAGGACGCCTGGGAGGTCGGACAGCTGCAGGCGGCCGTGGACCACACCGCCGCCGGCTTCGAGGACGTCGTACGGGCCCTGCCGCGCGCCCTGGCGCACCCGCGCGGCGAGCGCTGGATCGAGGGCGTCTTCGGCCTGCGGGCCCGCGCCGAGGGCAACGGCACCGGCTACGACACCATCGCCGCCTCCGGCGCGCACGCCTGCACCCTGCACTGGATACGCAACGACGGCGCCCTCGACGCCCGCGACCTGCTGCTCCTGGACGCCGGCGTGGAGACCGACACCCTCTACACCGCCGACATCACCCGCCCCCTCCCGCTGTCCGGCCGCTTCTCCTCCGTCCAGCGGCAGGTCTACGAACTCGTCCTCGCCGCACAGGAGGCGGGCATCGCCGCGCTCCGGCCCGGCGCGAGCTTCCGCGACTTCCACCGCGCCGGCATGCGGGTGATCGCGGAGGGCCTGGCCGAGTGGGGCGTGCTCAAGAGCCCGGAGGGCGACTTCCACCGCCGCTACACCCTCTGCAGCAGCGGCCACATGCTCGGCCTCGACGTCCACGACTGCGCCCAGGCGCGGGCGGAGACCTACCTCGACGGCGTCCTGGAGGAGGGGCACGTCCTCACCGTCGAACCGGGGCTCTACCTCCAGCCCGACGACGAGACGCTGCCGCCCGAACTGCGCGGCATCGGCGTGCGCATCGAGGACGACCTGGTGATCACGGCCGACGGCGCCCGGCTGATGTCCGGTGCCCTGCCGCGCACTCCGGAGGCCGTCGAGGCGTGGATGGGCGAGTTGCTGGACCGCCGAGAAGACTGATCGGCGGCTCTTGGCACCCGTAGTGCAATGTGAAATATTACTGAGGTGCCTACGAGCAAATCCCCCGACGTCATCGTCGTCGGAGCGGGGGTGGTCGGCGCCGCCTGCGCCTATTACGCCGCCCGCTCCGGCCTCTCCGTCACCGTCGTCGACCGTGGCCCCGTCGCGGGCGGGACCACGGGCGCCGGCGAGGGCAACCTGCTGGTCTCCGACAAGGAACCCGGACCCGAGCTCGACCTCGCCCTGCTCTCCACCGGGTTGTGGCGCACCCTGGCCGAAGACCTCCCGCAGCACACCGAGTACGAGCCCAAGGGCGGCCTCGTCGTCGCCTCCACCGGCCCGGGCCTGGACGCACTGCGGGACCTCGCCGCCGCCCAGGCCACGGCCGGCGTCACGGCGGAGGAGATATCCGCCGACCGCCTGCACGACCTCGAACCCCACCTCGCCCCCGGCCTCCCGGGCGGCGTCCACTACCCCCAGGACGCCCAGGTCCAGCCCGCCCTCGCCGCCGCCCACCTGCTGCGCGCCTCCCGGGCCGAGGTGCGCACCGGCGAGGAGGTCACCGCCGTCCTCACCGGCCCCGGCGGCGACGTGCGCGGCGTGCGGACGCCGTCCGGCACCCTGCACGCCCCGTACGTGGTGAACGCGGCCGGCACCTGGGGCGGTGAACTCGCCCGGCTCGCCGGGTCACACCTGCCCGTCCTGCCCCGCCGCGGCTTCGTGCTCGTCACCGAACCGCTGCCGCGCGTCGTACGGCACAAGGTCTACGCGGCCGACTACGTCGCCGACGTGGCGAGCGCCTCGGCGGCCCTGCAGACCTCGGCCGTCGTCGAGGGCACCCCGGCGGGCCCGGTCCTCATCGGCGCCAGCCGCGAACGCGTCGGCTTCGACCGCACCCTCTCGGTGGAGGTGCTGCGCCGCCTCGCCGCCCAGGCCACCGCACTGTTCCCCGTGCTCGCCCGGGTGCACGCCCTGCGGACGTACGCCGGATTCCGCCCCTACATGCCCGACCACCTGCCGGCCATCGGCGCCGATCCCCGCGTCCCCGGCCTGCTGCACGCCTGCGGCCACGAGGGCGCCGGCATCGGACTCGCCCCGGCGACCGGCCTGATCGTCGCCCGGCTGCTGACCGGCGGCGCACCACCGCTGGACGTCACGCCCTTCCGCCCCGGCCGCTTCGCCACCGCCTGAGCAGCCCACCCCCCTTCGAGAGGAGGCCCGCAGTGGCCCGTACCCCCGCCGACCTGGTCGGGGCGGACCCCGGCCCGCCGTTCCGGATCACCTTCGACGGCCGTACGGTCACCGCCCTGCCCGGCCAGTCCGTCGCCGCCGCACTGTGGGGCGCCGGCATCCTCGCCTGGCGCACCACCCGCGACGGCCGCCCGCGCGGCGCCTTCTGCGGCATCGGCCAGTGCTACGACTGCCTGGCCACCGTCAACGGAGAGCCCAACAAGCGGGCCTGCCTGGTCCCCGCCCGGCCCGGGGACGCCGTCACCACCCAGGAAGGACACGGCCATGTCCCGCTCGGCGTCTGAGCCGTACGACCTCGCGGTCGTCGGCGCCGGCCCCGCCGGCCTCGCCGGGGCCGTCACCGCCGGCGAACTCGGCCTGTCCGTCGCCCTGCTGGACGCCTCCGCGCAGACCGGCGGCCAGTTCTTCCGCCACCCCGCCCCCGCGCTGGGCGCGGCCCGGCCGCAGGCCCTGCACCACGGATGGCCCGCCTTCGCCGCACTGCGCGAACGCCTGGCGGCCGGCGGCACCGACCACTTCACCGGCCACCACGTGTGGACCGTGACCCGGGAGGGCGAGGACGCCTGGACCGTGCACGCGCTCACCGGCCCCGACGGCGACGGCGACCGGCCGGTGCGTGTGCACGCCCGCGCGGTCCTGCTCGCCACCGGCGCCCAGGAACGGCACCTGCCCTTCCCCGGCTGGACCCTGCCCGGAGTCGTCGGCGCCGGAGGCGCCCAGGCCATGCTCAAGTCCGGGCTCGTCCTGCCCGGCCGGCGCGTGGTCGTCGCCGGCAGCGGGCCGCTGCTCCTGGCCGTGGCCTCCTCGCTCGCCACCGCCGGCGCCCGCGTCCCCGCCGTCGTCGAGGCGGCCGGCTACCTCGGCTACGCCCGCCACCCCCGCGCCCTGGCCACCAACCCGCACAAGCTCCTCGAAGCCGTCGTCCACGGCTCGCTGCTGCTCCGCCACCGGGTGCGGCTGCGCACCCGCAGCGCCGTCACCGCCGTCCACGGCACCGACCGCGTCGAAGCCGTCACCGTCTCCCGGATCGACCGCGCATGGCGGCCCGTCCCCGGAACGGACCGCCGCATCGCCTGCGACGCCCTGGCCGCCGGGCACGGCCTCGCCCCGCAGATCGAGCTCGCCACGACCCTCGGCTGCGCGACCCGCCGCACCGCCGACGGCACGCACGCCCTGCTCCTGGACGAGCTGCAGCGCAGCTCGGTGCCCGGCCTGTGGTCCGCGGGCGAGACCGGGGGAGTGGGCGGCTGGCAACTGGCCGCCGTCGAGGGCGAAGTGGCGGCCCGGGCGGCCGCCGCCCATCTCCGCTCCCGGCCCGCCCTCGCCCACGACCGGCGCATGCGCGAGCTGCGCCGCCGCCGGGACCGCATGCGCGCCTTCGCCGACGCCATGGCCGCGGCCCACGCCCCCGGCCCCGGCTGGACCGGCTGGCTCACCGACGACACCGACGTCTGCCGCTGCGAAGAGGTGACCGCGGGCCGCATCCGCGAGGCCGTCACCGACCTCGGCGCCCGGGACGCCCGCACCGTCAAACTTCTCACCCGCGCGGGCATGGGCTGGTGCCAGGGCCGCACGTGCGGGGCGGCCGTGGCCTGCCTCGCGAGCGCCGGTACGGCGCAGGGGACCGTACCGCCGTCCGCCGAACGCAGGCCGCTCGCCGTGCCCGTACCCCTCGGCGTCCTGGGCTCCGACCCCCCTGACACGGCCCGCACGACCCCGGCCGCACGACCCGCTCACCCACCGAAGAAGGGCTCCCGCACATGACCGCCACCTCCTGGAACACCGACCGCCCCTGGCGCGGCATCATGGTCGCCACCGCGCTCCCGCTGCGCGCGGACCTCTCCGTCGACTACGACGCCTACGCCGAGCACGTCCGCTGGCTCATCGACAACGGCTGCGACGGCGTCGTGCCCAACGGCTCCCTCGGCGAGTACCAGACCCTCACCGACGACGAGCGCGCCCGCGTCGTGCGCACCGCCGTCGAGGCGGCGGGCGACGGCGCGCGCGTGATGCCCGGCGTCGCCGCGTACGGCAGCGCCGAGGCACGCCGCTGGGCCGAGCAGGCCGCCGAGGCCGGCTGCGGGTCCGTCCTGCTGCTGCCGCCCAACGCCTACCGCGCCGACGAGAGTGCCGTCCGCGCCCACTACGCCGAGGTCGCCCGGGCCCAGATCCCGGTGGTGGCGTACAACAACCCCATCGACACCAAGGTCGACCTGACCCCCGCCCTCCTGGCCGGCCTGCACGGCGAGGGCGGCATCGTGGCGGTCAAGGAGTTCAGCGGCGACGTCCGGCGCGCCTACGAACTGGCCGAACTGGCCCCCGACCTGGACCTGCTGATCGGCGCGGACGACGTCCTCCTGGAGCTCGCCGTCGCCGGCGCCGTCGGCTGGATAGCCGGCTACCCCAACGCCTTCCCCGCCACCTGCGCCGAGCTGTACCGCGCGGCCGTCGCCGGGGACCTGCAGACGGCACGCCCCCTCTACGCCTCGCTGCACCCCCTGCTGCGCTGGGACTCCAAGACCGAGTTCGTGCAGGCCATCAAGGTCTCCATGGACCTCGCCGGCCGCCACGGCGGACCCACCCGGCCGCCGCGCGGCCCGCTGACGGGAGCGACGGCGGCCGCGGTGCGCGCCGCCACCGAGAAGGCCCTCGCCGACGGTCACCACTGACCGCCGCAGCCAACTGCCCCGCAGCCACTGCCGAAAGGACGTCCGTGCGCACCCGTCACGTCTTCCACGCCGTCGACTCGCACACCGAGGGCATGCCCACCCGCGTCATCACCGGCGGAGTGGGTGTCATACCCGGCGCCACCATGGCCGAGCGCCGGCTGCACTTCATGGAGCACCTGGACCACCTCCGCACGCTCCTGATGTACGAACCCCGCGGCCACGCCTCCATGAGCGGCGCGATCCTCCAGCCGCCCACCCGCCCCGACGCCGACTACGGGGTCCTCTACATCGAGGTCTCCGGCGTGCTGCCGATGTGCGGACACGGCACCATCGGCGTGGCCACCGTGCTCGTCGAGACGGGCATGGTGCCGGTCAGCGAGCCCGTCACCACCGTACGGCTGGACACCCCGGCCGGGCTCGTCACGGCCGACGTGCACGTCGAGGACGGCGCGGCGAAGGCCGTCACCTTCACCAACGTGCCCGCATTCTCCGTCGGCCTGGACCGCACGGTGGACGTGCCCGGCCACGGGAAGGTGACGTTCGACCTGGCCTTCGGCGGCAACTTCTACGCCTTCGTCGACTCCGACGCGCTGGGGCTCCCCTTCGGCCGGGAGCACAAGGACGAGCTCCTCGCCGCGGGACTCGCCGTCATGGACGCCGTCAACGCCTCACCGGACCGGCCCGTCCACCCCGAGGACCCCGGCATCAACGGCCTCAAGCACGTCTACCTCGCCGCGCCCGGCTCGGACGCGCACCGCTCCCGGCACGCCATGGCCATCCACCCGGGCTGGTTCGACCGGTCCCCCTGCGGCACCGGCACCTCCGCCCGCATGGCACAGCTGCACGCCCGCGGCGCGCTCCCGCTGGAGAGGGACTTCGTCAACGAGTCCTTCATCGGGACGGAGTTCACCGGCCGCCTGGTGGGGGAGACGGAGGCCGGCGGGCTGCCGGCGGTCGTCCCCACCATCACCGGCCGCGCCTGGATCACCGGCACGGCCCAGTACTTCCTCGACCCGGACGACCCCTTCCCCGGAGGTTTCCTCCTGTGACCACCGACCCGGCCGCCACCGACCCGGCCTTCGTCGTCTCCCGCAATCCCGCCGCCCCCGACGACGTCCTCGTGCGGCTGCGGGCCCCCGGCCCCGCCGCCGCGGCCGACGCCGTCGAACGGGCCCGCGCCGCCCAGCCGCAGTGGCTGCGCGCCGGCGCGGCCGCCCGCTCCTCGGCACTCGGACGGGTCGCCGACGCCGTCGACGCCGCCGCCGGCGAGCTGGCCGCCCTGGCCGTACGGGAAGTGGGCAAACCACTCACCGAGGCGCGGGCCGAGGTGGCCCGCACCGCCGCGATCTGGCGCTACTACGCCCAGGCCCCCTACGGGCCCACCGGCGCCGTCCACGAGCCGGCCGCCGGAGAGGGGCTGCTGCTGACCCGCCGCCGCCCGCACGGCGTCGCGGGCCTGATCACCCCGTGGAACTTCCCCTTCGCCATTCCCGGCTGGAAGGCCGCGCCGGCCCTGGCGGCCGGGAACACCGTCGTCCTCAAACCCGCGCCCGAGGCCACCGCCTGCGCCCTGCGGCTGGCCGACGTCGTCCGGGAGGCGCTGCCCGAGGGGGTGTTCCGGGTCGTTCCCGGCGGTGCCGCCGAGGGCGACGCCGTCCTGCGCACCGCCGACGTCGTCTCCTTCACCGGCTCCACCGCCGTCGGCACCACCGTCGTGCGCACGGCCACCGACCGGGGCGTGCCCGTCCAGGCCGAGATGGGCGGGCTCAACGCGGCGATCGTCCTGCCCGACGCCGACATCGGCCGGGCCGCGGCCCACATCGCGGCGGCCATCGCCGGGTACGCGGGCCAGAAGTGCACCGCCACCAGCCGGGTGATCGCCGTCGGTGCCGCCCTCGGCCCCCTGCGCGAGGCCCTCGGGGAGGCGCTGCGCGCGCTCCCGGTGGGTGACCCGGCCGACCCTGCGACCGTCTGCGGGCCGCTCGTCTCCGGGCGGGCGCGCGAGCGGTTCACGCGGGCTCTGGACGGGGTGTCCGTCCTCGCCGCGGGCACCGCCGTCGACGGACCCGGCTGGTACGCGGCGCCGACGCTGGTGGAGAAGGTGGCGCCGGGCCACGGCCTGCTGCGGGAGGAGGTCTTCGGGCCCGTCGCGGCCCTGCTGCCCGCCGACGACCTCGCCGACGCCGTGCGCATCGTCAACTCCGTGCCGTACGGGCTCGTCACCTCGGTGCACACCGCCGGCCTCGATGCGGTGCTGCACGGACTGGACGGCCTCGACACGGGCATGATCCGTGTCAACGCGCCGTCCACCGGCGTCGACTTCCACCTGCCCTTCGGCGGGGCGAAGGCGTCCGGGCACGGCCCGCGCGAACAGGGGCGTGCCGCGCTGGAGTTCTACACCGCGAGTCGCACGTACACCCTGGCCCCGCAAAGCACAATGTGACATTGTACGCTGGTGGTCCAGTCCAGCGGGGCACGAAAGGGACACCATGGGGCACCTCAAGCAGCGCAACCTCGTCACCGCCACGGAGCGGCTGCGCGATCAGGTCGCCCACGCCCTGCGTGCCGCGCTGATCTCCGGTGAACTGCGCCCCGGCGAGGTCTACTCGGCACCGGGGCTCGCGGAGGACTTCGGCATCTCCGCGACCCCGGTGCGCGAGGCGATGCTCGACCTGGCCCGCGAGGGCCTGGTCGAGCCGGTCCGCAACAAGGGCTTCAGGGTGACCGAGGTCAACGAGCGCGACCTCGACCAGTACACCGAGATCCGCACGCTGATCGAGGTGCCCATGACCGGCCGCATCACGCGCATCGCGACCGCCGAGGACCTCGAAGTGCTCCGCCCCGTCGCCGAGGAGATCGTGCGCGCCGCCCGCGAGCACGACCTCATCGGCTACCTGGAGGCGGACCGGCAGTTCCACCTCTCCCTGCTCGCGCTCTCCGGCAACGAACGCCTCGTCGAGACCGTCAGCGACCTGCGCAAGCGCTCGCGCCTGTACGGGCTGACCGCGCTGGACCGGCGCGGCGAGCTGATCCCCTCGGCCGAGGAGCACCTGGAGCTGCTCGACCTGATGCTGGCGGGCGACGCCAAGGGCGCCGAGAAGTGCATGGCGCGGCACCTGGGGCACGTGCGCTCGCTCTGGGCCAAGGGCGACAAGGAGGAGGCGCCGCAGGCCGGGCGCCGCAAGGCCGCCCGCTGACGCGGCCGCACGGCCGCCCTCGTCCTCCGGGGGCCGCGCGCCGCATACTGGCGGCAAGGGCGGCTCCCGGAGGAAAGGGGAGCGCATGGCGCCGATCACGATGGCGATGGCCGGCGACACCATGCTCGGGCGCGGCGTCGGAGAGCGGCTGGCACAGGCGCCGGAGCCGGACACGATCCTGTGCCAGGAGCTCCGCGAGATCGTCGCGGCGGCCGACCTGTTCGTCGCCAACCTCGAATGCTGCGTCTCCGGCCGGGGCGAGCCGTGGCCCGCGCCCGGCAAGCCGTTCTTCTTCCGGGCCCCGCCCGAGACCGCGGACGTCCTCGCGGAGCTGGGCGTGGACTGTGTGACCCTGGCCAACAACCACGCCCTGGACTTCGGCTACGACGCCCTGACGGACACCCGGAAGCTCCTGACCCGGGCAGGCGTCCGGGCGGTGGGGGCGGGGCCGGACGCGGGCGCCGCCCGCGCCTACGCCGTGCTGGAGGCCGGCGGGGTCCGGCTGGCCGTGGTCGGCGTCACCGACCACCCGGAGGACTTCGCGGCCGGGCAGGACCGCCCCGGAGTGGCCTTCGCCGACCTGCGCCGGGGCGTACCCCACTGGCTCGCCGAGCTGGTGGCGCGCGCGGCCGCCGACGCCGACGTGGTGCTCGTCACCCCGCACTGGGGGCCCAACATGACCGCCGCCCCGCCCCGCCACGTGCAGGACGCCGCCGCGGCCCTGCTGGCGGCCGGCGCGACCCTGATCGCCGGGCACTCCGCCCACGTCTTCCACGGGGTCGCCGCGCGCGTCGTGCACGACATGGGCGACTTCGTCGACGACTACGCCGTCGACTCCCGGCTCCGCAACGACCTGGGACTGCTCTTCCTCGTCACCCTGGACGGCCCGGACCCGGCCCGCCACCGGCCCGTCCGCCTCGAAGCGGTGCCGCTGTACCTCGACTACTGCCGCACCGTCCCGGCGCGCGACGAGCACTGGCAGTGGATCCACGACCGGTACGTCCGGGCCTGCGCCGCGTTCGGCACCGCCGTGGCCGTACGGGACGGACGCCTGGTCGTCGACTGGGCGTAGGGCCGCGGCCCACACAGCGTGACCGGCGCCGCGGCCGGGCCCTACGCGCGTGTAGCTTTTGCTGTGCAGCCGCGCCGACGTCATCTGCGCGGCATGTACTCGTCATCCGACCGTACGCCTACCGTGCTGCCGCCCCGGTACCGCCATACCGATACGAAGGACGCCCCACCCATGCCCTACGTGCGCCACTGGCTGCGCTACTCCCTCCTGCTGTTCGCGACCGCGATCGCGCTCGGGACGGTCGCCGCGCATACGCGGCTGATCCAGCCGCACGACCTGGACCTGGACCGCACGATCCAGACCAACACGCGCACCGGCTGGCTCAACCACACGATGGAGGCGGTCAGCTACTGCGCCTCGCCGGTGGCCGGCGTGATCATCCTCGCGATCTGGTGCGGCTGGCTGCTGTTCGTCAAGCGCCGCCCCATCACCGCGTCGGCGACCTTCCTCGTGGTCGCGGTCGGCTGGAACAGCACGCAGCTGGCCAAGGCGATCGTGGCGCGGCCCCGGCCGCCGCGCGAGTTCATGCTCGACCCCGAGATCGGCTCCAACAGCTTCCCCAGCGGCCACACCGCCTTCACCGTGGCGGTCGCCCTGGCCGTCTTCTTCCTCTTCCGCGAGTCCCGGCACCGCCGCACGGTCGTCCTCCTCGGCGTCCTCGCGGTGCTGCTGGTCGCCTTCTCCCGCATGTACGTCGGCGCCCACTACCCGACCGACACCTTCGGCTCGGTGCTGATCGCGAGCTCCGCGATCCTCTTCGTGACCGGCGTGTGGCACGCCTGGCTGCTGCCCCGGCTGGAGACCCTCCCGGTGCTGGGCGGCTTCCTCGGCCGCTTCGGCCTGGCGGAGGAGCGCGCCGCGCTCGCGGCGGCGGAGCAGGGCGCCCACCACGACGGCGGGTACTACGACGGACCGTACGACGGCCAGTACGGCGGATACGGCGAGCACCCCGGCCAGGCGGGCCCCGCGGCCGGCCACGGGCGGCGCCGGGCGGCGGGCCCGGCCTCCGGCGGGCGGCACCGCCGGCACGCG
>NZ_JAIXMK010000011.1:0-136284 GCF_020328095.1 Streptomyces sichuanensis | reverse complement strand
CGCTTGGGCGGGAGCCTTTCGCGGGCCGGCCCGTAGACGGGGGCGGGGCCACCCCCGGGCAGGAGCGCCCGCAGGCCGGGTCCGTAGGTCGGTCTTTGGCGGGCCCCGCAAGCCGGCCCGTAGAGGGGGGCCGGGGCCGCCCTCGGGCGGGAGCCTTTCGCGGGCCGGTCCTGTAGACCGGGCTTGGCCCGGCCTCGCAGGCCGGCCCGTAGAGGGGGCCGGGGCCGCCCTCGGGCGGGAGTCTTTCGCGGGCCGGTCCTGTAGACCGGGCTTGGCCCGGCCTCGCAGGCCGGCCCGTAGAGGGGGCCGGGGCCGCCCTCGGGCGGGAGTCTTTCGCGGGCCGGTCCTGTAGACCGGGCTTGGCCCGGCCTCGCAGGCCGACCCGTAGACGTGGGCCGGAGCCGCCCCCGGGGCAGGAGCGCCCGCAGGCCGGGTCCGTAGAGCCGGCCCGGCCCCCGCCTTCCGCCGCTCCTGGCCCCAGCCTGTAGAGCTGGGCCGGACCTGCCCACGGCCTTCGCCAGCCCCGCCCCGGCCCGTAGGACGAGCCCCGGGGCTCTGCCCCGAGTCCGCCCCCCGGCAGCGAGCCTCGACAGGGGCACCCTGCCCCGAGTCCGGGGCCTTCGCCCCGGGACCGTCCCCGGCATCAAGCCCCCACAGGGGGCATCCCGGCGCGAGCCCGAGCCCCGGGGGCTCTGCCCCCGAGCCGGGCCCCCGAGCCGGGCCCCCGAGCCGGGCCCCCGAGCCGGGCCCCCGAGCCCGGCCCCAGTGTCGGGCCCCCGAGCCCGGCCTCCGGGTCGGAAGGGCGGCCCCCAGGCCGGCAGGGCCCTCAGGTCGGCAGGGCCCCCAGACCGGCAGCCCCGGAAATATCCCTCGGCCCGGGGCCGGCCGTGCGGCAGCATGAGCGCATGTCCGTACTGACGCGCGACGAAGCGCAGACCCGAGCCCGGCTCCTCGACGTCCACCGCTACACGATCGACCTCGACCTCACCCGCGGCGACGAACACTTCGGCTCCACCACCACCATCCACTTCACCGCCCGCGAAGCCGGAACCACCTTCGTCGAACTGAAGCCCGCCACCCTCCACCGCGCCACCCTCGACGGCCACCCCCTCGACCCGGCCGCCCTCCAGGACAACCGGCTCCCCCTCACCCTCACCGCAGGCGAGCACGAGCTGCACATCGAGGCCGACATGCGCTACTCCCGCACCGGCGAGGGCATGCACCGCTTCACCGACCCCGCCGACGGACACACCTACCTCTACACCCAGACCTTCCTCGACGACGTCCAGCGCGTCTTCGCCGCCTTCGACCAACCCGACCTCAAAGCCCTCTTCGACGCCACCGTCACCGCACCCCCCGAGTGGACCGTCCTCGGCAACGCCGTCGCCCACCGCACCGGAGACCCCGCCGAAGGCCGCTGGCAGCTGGCCACCACCAAGCCACTGAGCACCTACTTCGTCGCCTTCGCCGCCGGCCCCTGGCACAGCGTCCGCACCGAACACGCAGGACTGCCCTTCGCCCTGCACTGCCGCCAGTCCCTCGCCCCCCACCTCGACGCCGACGCCGAGGAAATCCTCGACATCACCCGCCGCTGCTACGACCGCTACCACGAGATCTTCGACGAGCCCTACCCCTTCGACTCCTACGACCAGGCATTCGTCCCCGAATTCAACGCCGGCGCCATGGAGAACCCGGGCCTGGTCACCTTCCGCGACGAATTCGTCTACCGCTCCGCCGTCACCGACACCGAACGCCAGACCCGCGGCATGGTCATCGCCCACGAAATGGCCCACATGTGGTTCGGCGACCTCGTCACCCTCCAGTGGTGGGACGACATCTGGCTCAACGAGTCCTTCGCCGAATACATGGGCTTCCAGGTCCTCGCCGACGCCACCCGCTACACCGGCACCTGGACCGACTTCGCCATCGCCCGCAAGAGCTGGGGCTACGACGCCGACCAGCGCCCCTCCACCCACCCCGTCGCCCCCGCCCCCCAGGACGTGCGCGACACCGCCTCCGCCCTCCTGAACTTCGACGGCATCTCCTACGCCAAGGGCGCCTCCGCCCTCCGCCAACTCGTCGCCTGGCTCGGCGAGAAGGACTTCCTCGCCGGCATCAACGACCACTTCGCCCGCCACCGCTTCGGCAACGCCACCCTCGCCGACTTCATCGACTCCCTCGCCCGCCACACCGACCGCGACGTCCACGCCTGGGCCGAAAGCTGGCTGCGCACCAGCGGCGTCGACACCCTCACCCCGGCCATCGGCGAGGCCGAGGGCTACTGGCACCTCACCGTCGACCGGACCGGCACCCGCCCCCACCACATCGCCGTCGGCACCTACGACCACGACCCGGCACACCCCACCCGCCTGGTACTCCGCGACCGCTTCGAGCTGGACGTGCCCCAGGACGGATCCGTCAAGGCCCTCCCCGGCAACCGCCCCGACCTGGTCCTCCTCAACGACGGCGACCTCACCTACACCAAGATCCGCCTCGACCCCACCTCCTGGACCACCGCCCTCACCACCCTGTCCGCACTGCCCGACCCCCTCAGCCGGGCCGTCCTGTGGAACGCCGCCCGCGACATGGTCCGCGACGGCGAGCTCGCCCCCCGCGCCTACCTCGACGCCGCCCGCACCCACCTGCCCCACGAACACGACATCGCCATCACCCAGGGCGTCCTCGCCTTCGCCCGCACCCAGATCGCCGACCGCTACACCACCCCCGCCGACCGCCCCGCCGCCCTCACCACCCTCACCGACCTCTGCCACGACCTGCTCGACCGCACCACCGGCACCCCCGGCACCCAAGGGCTGCGCCTGACCGCCACCCGCACACTCATCGCCAGCGCCACCACCCCCACCACCCTCCAGGACTGGCTCCGCGCCGGCACCGCCCCCGACGGCCCCGCCCTCGACCCCGAACTGCGCTGGCGCATCCTCGCCCGCCTCGCCGTCCTCGGCGCCGTCACCCCCCACGACATCGACACCGAACTCGCCCGCGACCCCAGCGCCACCGGCCAGGAAGGCGCCGCACGCTGCCGCGCCGCCCTCCCCGACCCCACCGCCAAGGAAACCGCCTGGCACGCCCTCTACACCGGCGACCAGCTCAGCAACTACCTCTTCACCGCCACCGCCCAGGGCTTCTGGCAACCCGAGCAGACCGACCTCGTACGCCCCTACCGCGACCGCTACTACCCCGACGCCGTCGCCCTCGCCGCCCGCCGCGGCCCCGCCCTCGCCTCCGCCGCCGGAACCCACGGCTTCCCCCACGTCCTCATCGAGGACGAGACCCTGCACCGCGGCGAGGAATGCCTGCGCGACGCCGCACCCACCCCCGCCCTGCGCCGCAAACTCGTCGACCAGCTCGACGACCTGCGCCGCGCCCTCGCCGTCCGCGCCGCCCACCCCTAGCCCGCCCGGCACCTGCAGCGGCACCTGCAGCGGCGCCTGCAGGGCGCCTGCGGTAACGACGAAGGCCCCCGTCCCCCCAAAAAAAGGGGACGGGGGCCTTGGCCCATGGCTCTGCCGGGTGGTCAGTCGCGCTTCTCGCCCGTCGCCGCGTCCGACGGCTGCGCCGTACGCAGCTCCTCCAGGAAGCGGTCGACGACACCGTTCTGCTGGGCGAAGTCGGCCATCGGCTCACCGACGATCTTGCCCGCCAGCTGCGTCGCCAGCGCACCGACCTGCTCGCGCAGCTCGGCCTCCGCCACCGCACGCTCCGCGTCGATCACCGCGTGACCCGCAGCGATGATCTCCTCGCGCTGACGCTGGCCCTCGGCCCGCAGCTCCGCGATGATCGCCGTGCCCTGCTCCACCGACTCCTGCCGCAGCCGCGCCGCCTCGTGCCGCGCCTCGGCCAGCAGCTCCTGGTACTCGGCGTGGACCCGCGCCGCCTCGGCACGCGTCTCCTC
The DNA here is from genome assembly GCF_020328095.1 of Streptomyces sichuanensis. Lineage (NCBI taxonomy): Bacteria > Bacillati > Actinomycetota > Actinomycetes > Kitasatosporales > Streptomycetaceae > Streptomyces > Streptomyces sichuanensis. Next base: position 132,371 of record NZ_JAIXMK010000011.1, on the reverse strand, counting down.
GGCCTCCTCGAAACGCCCCTCGGTGGCGTTCTCACGCTCGACGAGGACCTTGTTGATCCGGGGAAGGATCACCTTCGCCATCACGGCGAAAACGAGGAAGAACAGCACCAGCCCCAGGACGAGCGGCGCCAGATCGGGCTTCAGAGGCCCTACATCGAGAGCAAAAGTCATGGCCATGGTGTGCACATTACCTTGAAGTCCGCCCCGGGCTCCGACCCGCACCCGCCGCAGTACCCCCGCACGGCACCCGCCACAGCCCCCAACTCACCCGCGCCACAAGGTCCCCGCCGGGTCAGTACCACCATCGGGCGAAACCTCCAGCACACGAGGTCACGGACCGTGCACAGCCGGTAGCTTGACCCGTTGGTGCCAGCCCGGGCCCCGCAACGGACCCCTGCAACGGACCCCTGCAACGGACCCCGCAACGGACCCCCGGAAAACCACCCCCGACCTCGGCAAAAACCCCACAGCCCGCGCAAAAGACCCCACGGAAAGCCACCCGCCACAGCCCCACCACCCTCACAGACCCGAGAGCCCCAAGGGACACCTCCATGCCTGCGCCGCCCCCACCCCCCACCACCCCCGCAACGGCACTCGCGGGCGGCGCCCAAGGAACCCGCGCCCTGCGCCCCCTCCTCGACATCGCCCTGCACGCCCTCGCCCGCGGCGCCACCGCCCGCGGCGGCCCCCTCCCCTCCGGCGGCCCCGAAACCGTCGCCGCCCGCATACGAGCCGCCGCCAGCCCCGCCCTCCCCGAACACGGCACCGGCCCCGGCGAAGCACTCCACACCCTCGTCCAGGCCCTCGCCGAAGGCGCCGCAGACCCAGCCGACCCCCACTGCGCCGCCCACCTCCACAGCCCCCCACTGGCCCTGGCCACCGCCGCCGACCTCGCCGCCGGCACCCTCAACCCCTCCCTCGACTCCTGGGACCAGGCCCCCTCCGCCACCGCCCTGGAAGCCCTCACCACCCAGGCCCTCGCCACCCTCGCCTACCCCGGCCGCCCCACAGCCGACGCCCTCGTCACCACCGGCGGCACCGAGTCCAACCAGCTCGCCCTCCTCCTCGCCCGCGAAGCCGCCCGCACCCACGGCACCGCACCCCTCACCATCGTCTGCGGAGCCAACGCCCACCACAGCATCCACCGATCCGCCTGGCTCCTCGGCCTCCCCGCCCCCCACACCCTCCCCACCCCCAACGGCACCCTCCACCCCGAAGACCTCCGCACCACCCTCACCACCCTGCACACCACCCCCACCCTCGTCGTCGCCACCGCCGGCACCACCGACACCGGCCACATCGACCCCCTGCCCCCCATCGCCGACCACTGCGCCGCCCACGGCGCCACCCTCCACGTCGACGCCGCCTACGGCGGACCCCTGCTGTTCAGCGACACCCTCAAACAAGCCCTCACCGGCCTCGACCGCGCCGACAGCATCACCCTCGACCTGCACAAACTCGGCTGGCAACCCATCGCCGCAGGACTCCTCGCCGTCCCCGACGCCACCGCCCTGCGCCCCCTCGCCCACCAGGCCGACTACCTCAACGCCCCCGACGACACCGAAGCCGGCCTCCCCGAACTCCTCCACCGCTCCCTGCGCACCACCCGCCGCCCCGACATCTTCAAGATCGCCGTCACCCTGCGCGCCCTCGGCCGCCGCGGCATCGCCGAACTCGTCGAACGCGTCTGCGCCGCCGCCCACCACCTCGCCGACCTCATCGACGCCCACCCCTCCTTCGAACTCCACTCCCGCCCCACCATCAGCACCGTCCTCTTCCGCCCCCTAGGCGCCGACCACCACACCACCGCCCACACCAGACGCCGCCTCCTCCACAACGGTCACGCCGTCCTCGGCCGCGCCAACACCCCCCAGGGCCTCTGGCTCAAAGCCACCCTCCTCAACCCCCACACCCGCCCCGACGACCTCCGACACCTCCTCACACTCGTGGAAGGCCACACCACCCGATGACCACCCCCCAGCCCCCCGCCTCCGCCCCCGACCAACCCCTCGACCTCGCCGGCATCGGCATCGGCCCCTTCAACCTCTCCCTCGCCGCCCTCGCCCACCCCCTCCACGACCTCCGCACCGCCTTCTACGACCAGAGCCCCACCTTCCAGTGGCACCCCGGCCTCCTCATCGACGGCACCACCCTCCAAGTCCCCTACCTCGCCGACCTCGTCACCCTCGCCGACCCCACCAACCCCTGGAGCTTCCTCAACTACCTCAAAACCCGCGAACGCCTCTACCCCTTCTACTTCTCCGAGCGCCACCACATCCACCGCGCCGAATACGACGCCTACTGCCGCTGGGTCAGCGAAAACCTCACCTGCCTCCACTTCAACCACCACATCGACGCCGTCCGCTGGAACCCCGAACGCATCCTCTTCGAAATCGACTACACCCAACTCGACCCCGACGGCGAAGCCGACGCCCTCGGCCGCGCCTACACCCGCAACCTCGTCCTCGGCGTCGGCACCGCCCCCTATGTCCCCGAACCCCTACGCCCCCTCGCCGAAGCCCCCGGCGTCCCCGTCCACCACGCCGCCGACTACCTCGAACACCGCGAAAAACTCCTCGAAGCCGAACACATCACCGTCATCGGCTCAGGACAATCCGGCGCCGAAGTCTTCCTCGACCTCCTCCGCCACCGCCCCACCGGCCACGAAAAACTCGCCTGGCTCGCCCGCAGCCCCGCCTTCGCCCCCATGGAATACAGCAAACTCGGCCTCGAACACTTCACCCCCGACTACACCCACTACTTCCGCACCCTCCCCGAACCCGTACGCGACCAGGTCCTGCCCCAGCAATGGCAGCTCCACCAAGGCATCGCCGCCCACACCATCGCCGACATCCACGACGAGCTCTACCGCCGCAGCCTCCACGGCGGCTGGCCCGACGCCGTCCTCACCCCCGGAGTCTTCGTCCGCACCGCCGGCCGCGTCGGCACCACCCGCGTCGAACTCCACCTCGAACACATCCAGCAAGGCGCCCGCTCCCGCCTCACCACCGACGCCGTCGTCCTCGCCACCGGCTACCGCGAACGCCGCGTCGACACCCTCCTCGCCGCCCTCGACCCCTACATCCGCCGCGACTCCAACGGACGCCCCCGCATCGACGAACACCACCGCCTCGTCCTCGACCCCTCCGTCAAGGGCGCCATCCACGTCCAGAACGCCGAAACCCACACCCACGGCATCGGCACCCCCGACCTCGGCCTCGCCGCCTGGCGCAGCGCCGTCATCCTCAACGCCCTCACCGGCAAAACCCACTACCCCCTACCGCACCGCACCGCCTTCACCACCTTCGGCCTGGAGCCGCGACCACAGCCACGGCCCCACACCGGCATCACCTCAGAAAACCGGCACACCATCCCGCGTCAGCTTCCAGTCCACTGACGAAAAAGCCCCCACATCGATCGACTGCTTCGCCTTCACCCAACCGATGATCGTGTTACGGATCTCATCGGAATTCGCCCACACCTGCTTGGCGCGCGCCACGTGCGGGAAGTTCCCCCCACCACTCGCCCGGTAGTTGTTCACCGCCAGCACGAACTCCGCAGAATCCACGAGCGGCTTCCCGTCGAACGAGAGATTCACGATCCGCGAACCCGGCGCCTTCGCGACATCGATCTCGTACGACAAGCCGCTCACCACGTCGTAGTTGTAATCCGGAATACCCTCGGCATTCGTCAACTTCGCCGGATCCACCGGCCCACCCGCCACCGTCCGCACGTAATAACGCGCCGAAAACTCCAGATACGCCCGCACCTGCGCACCCGTCATCACACGCGCCTCCAGCGTGTTCTCGAACGGATACAGACCCGCCACCTCCCGGATCGTCACCTTCCCCGCAGGCACCGCAGCCGTACGCGAAAAACACGACGCCTGCGACAACACCGGCAACGACGCGTACGCCGTACCCACCAGCGCCGCCCGCACCGTCTCCGCCTGCACATGATTGATGAAATCGATGATCGGCGTGTCCTTGTACGCCGCCTCCGACGCACCCATCGCCGCCGACGACGTACCGATCACCTGATTCACATACGCCACGACCTTCCGGTGCTCATCACCCAGCAGCCCCGTGATCCTGCGGTCCTCGGCCACCGTGTTGGAATTCAGCACCTTCGCCGACACCGACTCCACCTGCCAGCCACCGCGCTCCCACACCAGACCGAAGTCGAACAGCGTCAGTCGCTGCCCCCACTTCAACGGCTCCGACAGCACCACCTGCTTGCCCGTCACCTTGTTCGTCACCCGGTACTCGGGAATCTCGGTGTGGGCGTGCCCGACGAGAATCGCATCGATACCCGGCACCTGCTCGGCCACCAGCGCCGCCGCATTCTCGACGTACGGCAGCTGATCGCCGTACGACGACGTACCACTGGAACCCGAGTGCGCCGAAACGATCACCACATCCGCACCCATCGAACGCAGCTTCGGCACCCACTTCGCCGCCTGCTCCTCCAGGCCCGGGAACACCATCTTCCCCTGCACATTCGCCTTGTCCCAGATCGCAATACCCGGATTGGTCAGACCCAGCACCGCCACCCGGACATCACGCCCGTGCGGCGTACACACCGTCTTCATCACATACGGCGGAAAAGCCGGACGCATCGTCTTCGCATCCAGCGCATTCGCCCCCAGAATCGGGAAACGGCACTGCTCCTGGAACTTCCGCAACGTCGGAATGCCATAGTTGAACTCGTGGTTGCCCAGCGCGGCAGCGTCATAACCGATGGCATTCATCGCCTGCGCCATCGGATGCACCGGACCGTTCGCACCCGTGATCGGATCGACCTTGGCGTAGTAGTACGACAACTGAGTGCCCTGGATCGTGTCACCCGCATCGATCAGCAGCGTATTCCGCCGCCCCTTCTCCGCCCGCACCTGGTTCACCAGCGTCGAAATCTTCGCCAGACCCACATCGTTGTGCGCCTTGTCATCGAACTCCGCATCGGTGAAGTAGTCCCAGTTGAAGACATTGCCGTGCAGATCCGTGGTGCCCATCACCGTGAACGAGTACCGCTTCTTCCGGCGCCCCGACGACTCCGCCTCCGCCGGCACCGTCCCCACCGCACCCGCCAACGCGACACCCGCACCCGTCACGGCCGTACGCCCCAGGAAATTCCTACGGTTGAGTGACATATGGTCTGTTCTCCCCATTCATATCCAGAACCAACGCGCGTAGATTCTGGCCCACCCACCACCCTCACCAACACCCTCCCCACATTGCGATCCCATCACCGGCTGAGACGCTGACCCCATGACCACACCACCCACCCACCTGCCCTACGGAACCCCCGACACCCCCCGCATCGCCGTCCGCGGCGAAGCCCGCCTCGAAGTCGACCCCGAAATCGCCCGCATCAGCATCACCATCAACGCCCGCGGCACCGACCGCCACCACGCCCTCGACGACCTCACCCGCCGCAACAACCAGGTCCTCGACCTCCTCCGCGCCTACGGCGACGCCGTCGAAAAACTCGAAACCGGCCGCTTCACCATCACCCCCCAACTCGCCGAAAAGGGCCGCCACGAACGCATCCGCGCCTACCTCGGCTCCGTCCACCTCACCGCCACCCTCGGCGACTTCACCGCCCTCGGCGAACTCGCCACCCGCCTCGCCGAACTCGACCTCACCCACGTCGACGGCCCCTGGTGGGCCCTCCGCCCCGACTCACCCGCCCACGCCGAAGCCCGCCGACGCGCCGTCCACGAAGCCGTACAACGCGCCCGCGAATACGCCGACGCCGTCGGCGCCCGCCTCGACGCCCTCGTCGAACTCGCCGACACCGGAGCCGAGAACGCCGGCCTCCCCGCATACCCGCCCCCCGCACCCGGCGGAATGATGCGCTCCGCCGGCTACGGCGGCGCCCCCACCCCACCCCCCGCACTCGACCTCGAACCCCAGCGCCAAACCGTCCACGCCCACGTCAACGCCCGCTTTACGATGACCCGACCGGAACTCTGACACCCCACGACACACCCGAGGGGCGCTCATCGGAGCGCCCCTCTGCACGTTTCACAAGATGTCAACAAGCTTTTACCCAACGGACGTTGGCCAGTCGCGAGGGGCCAATTCTCTACCCGCCAGTAGTGCATAAGGTCGTGCCATGCGCCGAGCCAAAATCGTCTGCACCCTGGGCCCCGCAACCGACTCGTACGAGCAGATCAAGGCACTCGTCGAAGCCGGCATGGACGTCGCCCGCTTCAACCTCAGCCACGGCACCTACGACGAACACGAGGCGCGCTACCAACGGGTGCGCAAGGCGGCGGAGGAGACCGGCCGCAACATCGGCGTCCTCGCCGACCTTCAAGGCCCGAAGATCCGCCTCGGCCGCTTCCGTGAAGGACCTGTACTCCTTGAACGCGGCGACGAATTCACCATCACCGTCGAGGACATCCAAGGCGACCGCCACGGCTGCGGCACCACCTACAACGGCCTCGCGGGCGACGTCGCCCGCGGCGAGCGCATCCTCGTCGACGACGGCCGCGTCACCCTTGAGGTCATCGAGGTCGACGGCCCCCGCGTCAAGACCCTCGTCCTCGAAGGCGGCATGGTCTCCGACCACAAGGGCCTCAACCTCCCCGGCGTGGCCGTCTCCGTCCCCGCCCTCTCCGAAAAGGACGTCGAAGACCTCCGCTGGGCCATCGACACCGGCGCCGACATCATCGCCCTCTCCTTCGTCCGCACCGGACGCGACATCGAGGACGTGCACCGCGTCATGGACCAGGAGGGCCGCCGCCTCCCCGTCATCGCCAAGATCGAAAAACCCCAGGCGGTCCAGAACCTCGACGACATCGTTGCCGCCTTCGACGGCATCATGGTCGCCCGCGGCGACCTGGGCGTCGAAATGCCCCTCGAAACCGTCCCCATCGTCCAGAAACGAGCCATCAAGCTCGCCAAACGCAACGCCAAGCCGGTCATCGTCGCGACCCAGATGCTCGACTCCATGATCGACGCCTCCCGCCCCACCCGGGCCGAGGCGTCCGACGTCGCCAACGCCGTCATCGACGGCACCGACGCCGTCATGCTCAGCGGCGAGACCAGCGTCGGCAAGTACCCCGTCGAGACGGTCCGCACGATGGGCCGCATCGTCGCCGCAGCCGAGGAGGACGTCCTCGCCAAGGGTCTCCCCCCGCTGACCGAACACAGCAAGCCCCGCACCCAGGGCGGCTCCGTCGCCCGCGCCGCCGCCGAGATGGGCGACTTCCTGGGCGCGAAGTTCCTGGTGGCCTTCACTCAATCCGGTGACACGGTACGCAGGCTGTCGCGCTACCGGTCACCCATCCCGCTGCTGGCCTTCACCCCGGAACCGGCGACGCGCTCGCAGCTCAACCTGACGTGGGGCGTGGAGACGTTCCTGGGCCCGATGGTCCAGACGACGGACGAGATGGTCGAGCAGGTCGACGAGCACCTGCTGCGGATCGGGCGGTGCCGGAAGGGCGACATGGTCATCATCACGGCGGGCTCGCCCCCCGGGACCCCGGGGACGACGAACCTGGTGCGGGTGCACCACATCGGGGAGGACGACTCGCCGAAGTAGGGGGGATCAGTACTTCGGGCCTATGTGGGCGTCCATGAGGGCGACGGATGCCTTGCGGGCTACGGAGATGTTGAAGGGGTCGCTGCCGCGAGCCAGGGTGGTCCACTCGACGCCCACCTTGGTGAGCGTGTCGCAGAACAACTGGCGGATGTCGTCCGACTTGTTGGCGAACATGTACCTCGGGTACTCGTAGCGTTTGCGTACCCCGCCCACCACCTTCGTGGTCCAGTTGGTGATGCGGCACCCGTCGGAGTGGATGAGGCCGCGGATGAACTCCCACGGGTGTGCATCGACGATGCGCTGCTGCCACTCTTCGAGGGCGATCCGGCGCTCGTGTTTCTTGCCAGGGCCGTGCTGGGGGAACATGCATGTCCAGTGCTTTGTGTAGGACTTCACTTCGGTGCAGCCGTTCCTCTGGCGTCTGCCGACACGCGGCAGTGACATGACCCTCAGGATGGCCTGCTCGGCAGCGTCGATGATCCCGGGCCACACGTCGCCGCAGAAGATCGACAGGTGGTGCTGTTTGGGCTTGGAAATGATGTGGCCGTCGCCCAAGTACAGACCAAGGAGGTAGGCGTAGGCACGATGATCGAACTCCCGGCCTGTGCAGTGAGGACAGTCGGTCGGCCGCACGAACACTTCGCCCCGGCGTCTTCGATCTTCCGACCGCCACCAGCCGATGGTGCCGCGTGGAACACCCAGCTGCTGGGCCACGACGTGGTTCGGCACGCCGTCCCGCATCAGACGTACAGCACGATTGCGCGTCTCGGAGTCGTACATGTCTGCGAGCGTGGCCGGTGCGGCGCTGCGGAAGACAGGATTCGAAGACGCGTTCACTCTGACGAGCGAAGGTCGCCACCAGGCGGGACCACGATTGGTGACCTTGGGATGAAAGGTAAGTACCCCGGGTCGGATTCGAACCGACGCTGTATGGGTTTTGAATCCATGGCCTCTACCGCTGGGCTACCGGGGCTAGCCTACGAAACCAAGGTTATCGGAATCCCGCTGTGCGTCAAACATACCCCAGCTAGGTAGGCTCAGGGGAGCAGTACCTGCCCTATCGAGGAGACCCGTGACCGCCGCCGAGCCCCAGCCGCCCGTCGACGACGAGCCGCAGCACACCCCTCCGCACGTCACCCGTGTCGTGATCGCCGAGGACGAGGCCCTGATCCGTCTCGACCTCAAGGAGATGCTCGAAGAAGAGGGCTACTCCGTCGTCGGCGAGGCGGGCGACGGCGAGACGGCCGTTGCGCTGGCGCGGGAGCACCGGCCGGATCTGGTGATCCTCGACGTGAAGATGCCGGTGCTCGACGGGATCTCCGCCGCGGAGCGCATCGCGGCGGAGTCGATCGCGCCGGTCCTGATGCTGACGGCCTTCTCGCAGCGTGACCTCGTGGAGCGGGCCCGTGACGCGGGGGCCATGGCCTACCTGGTGAAGCCGTTCAGCAAGAGCGATGTCGTGCCGGCGATCGAGATGGCCGTCTCGCGGTTCACGGAGCTGAAGGCGCTGGAGAAGGAGGTCGCGGACCTCTCGCAGCGGCTGGAGACCCGGAAGCTGGTGGACCGGGCCAAGAGCATTCTGCAGACGCAGTACGGGCTGACCGAGCCGGCGGCGTTCCGGTGGATCCAGAAGACGTCGATGGACCGGCGGCTGTCGATGCAGCAGGTGGCGGAGGCGGTCATCGAGGATTCGAAGGAGAAGAAGGCCGCCAAGGAGCAGTAGGCGGTTCCGGCGTTTGATGTGTCGAGGGGCCCGTGTCCGGTTCGGACGCGGGCCCTTCGTCGTACGCGGTGGGTGTTCAGTCCTCGCCGAGGTACGCCTTGCGTACGGATTCGTCGTGGAGGAGGTCGGCTCCCGTTCCGGAGAGGACGATCTTGCCGATCTCCATGACGTGGCCCTGGTCGGCGAGGGTGAGGGCGGCCTGGGCGTTCTGTTCGACGAGCAGGATGGTGGTGCCGGCGGCCTTGAGTTCGGCGATGGTGTCCATGATCTTCTGCATCATGATCGGCGAGAGGCCCATGGAGGGTTCGTCGAGCATGAGCAGTTTGGGGCGGGACATGAGGGCCCGGCCCATGGCGAGCATCTGCTGTTCTCCGCCGGAGAGGGTGCCGGCTTTCTGGCCTGCGCGTTCGCCGAGGATGGGGAAGAGGTCGTAGGCGCGTTGCATGTCCTGGGTGATGCCGGCGGTGTCCTTGCGGAGGAAGGCTCCGAGCTGGAGGTTCTCCGCGATGGTGAGGCGGGGGAAGATGTGGCGGCCTTCGGGGGAGTGGGCGAGGCCGCGGGCGACGATGTCGTGGGCGGGGACGCCGGCGAGGGGGCGGCCGTCGAAGCGGATGGTGCCGGCGGTGGGGGTGAGGAGGCCGGAGAGGGTGCGCAGGGTGGTGGTTTTTCCGGCGCCGTTGGTGCCGATGAGGGTGACGACCTGGCCGGCTTGGACGGTGAAGGTGATGCCTTTGACGGCTTCGATCTTGCCGTAGGCGACGTGGAGGTTTTCCACTTCGAGGAGGGGGGCGGTCATTGGTGGTCTCCGTCCGCCTCGTGGGGTTCCGTTGTGGCTTCGGCTGCTGATTCGGCGGCTTCGACTTCGGCGATTTCTTCTTGGCCGGGTGCGCCTTCGTAGGGGGTGCCGAGGTAGGCGGCGATGACGCGTTCGTCGGCCTGGACGGTTTCGGGTGTTCCTTCGACGAGTTTTTCGCCTTGGACGAGGACGGCGACGCGGTCGCAGAGGTTGAAGATGAAGCGCATGTCGTGCTCGATGACGAGGACGGCGGTGCCGCGGTCGCGGATGGCGCGGACGAGTGTTTCGGTGGCGCGGGTTTCCTGGGGGTTCATGCCGGCGGTGGGTTCGTCGAGGAGGAGGAGTCCGGGGTCGCTGGCGAGGGCGCGGGCGATTTCGAGCTTGCGTTGTTCGCCGTAGGGGAGGTTGCGGGCGAGGTGGTCGCGTTTGGGGGCGAGGTCGGTGAAGGTGAGGAGTTCCATGGCGCGTTGTTTGGAGGCGTGTTCGGCGCGGTGGAATGCGGGGGTGCGGAGGAGTGCGGAGAAGAGTCCTTCTTTGGTGCGGGTGTGGCGGCCGACGAGGACGTTTTCGAGGACGGTCATGTTGGGGAAGAGGCGGATGTTCTGGAAGGTGCGGGCGATGCCGGCTTGGGTGACGAGGTGGGGTTTGGGGGGGAGGGTGGTGCCTTGGTAGGTGACGGTGCCTTCGGTGGGGGTGTAGAGGCCGGTGAGGCAGTTGAAGAAGGTGGTTTTTCCGGCGCCGTTGGGGCCTATGAGGCCGACTATTTCGTGGGGGCGGACGGTGAGGTCGACGGTGCGTACGGCGGTGAGTCCGCCGAAGCGCATGGTGACGCCGGTGGCGGTGAGGAGGGGGCCGGCGGTGGCGGTGGTCGTCATGGTGGTCATGCCTCCGCCTTGGTGAGGGGTGTGCCGGCGGTGGGGGCGGTGTCCTCGTGGAATTCGAGTTGTTTTCTGCGGTCGGCGACCAGGCCCTCGGGGCGGAAGCGCATGAGGAGGATGAGGGCGAGTCCGAAGAGCAGGAGTTGGTAGTCCTGCATGAAGTCCATTTTGCTCGGGATGAGGTAGAGCAGGGCTGCTCCGACGATGGGGCCGGTGATGGTTCCCATGCCGCCGAGGATGACGGCGGCGAGGAGGAAGGCCGAGTTGGGCGGCACGGTGCCGGCGAATTGGTACTGGTCGGGGGTGGCTGTGGTGATGACGTGGGCCTGGATGGTGCCGGCGAGTCCGGCGAGTGCGGCGCCGAGGGCGAAGGCGAGGAGTTTGAGGCGGAAGGCGTTGATGCCCATGGCGGTGGCGGCGGTTTCGTCTTCGCGGATGGCGATCCAGGCGCGGCCGATGCGGGATTCGGTGGCGCGGCGGAAGACGAGGACGACGACGATGGTGGCGAGGAGCATCAGGAGGTAGTAGTTGCCGAATCGGCCGATGGGGGTGCCGAGGATGTCGTGGGTTTTTCCGAAGTCGAACCCGAGGATGTTGAGTTCGGGGATGTTGGGGATTCCCATGGCGCCGTTGGTGATGTCGGGGCCGGTTTTTCCGTTGAGGTTGAGCATGGTGATGCGGAAGATCTCGCCGAATCCGAGGGTGACGATGGCGAGGTAGTCGCCGCGCAGGCGGAGGGTGGGGGCGCCGATGAGGACGCCGAAGACGAGGGAGGCGGCGATGCCGGTGAGGACGGCGGCCCAGAAGGGGAAGTGGACGCCGATGGCGGATTCGGGGGAGCCGGAGACGAGGGCGGCGGCGTAGGCGCCGACGCCGAGGAAGGCGACGTAGCCGAGGTCGAGGAGGCCGGCGAGGCCGACGACGACGTTGAGGCCGAGGGCGACGGTGGCGAAGATCAGGATGCTGGTGGCGAGGTTGGTGTAGGCGTCGTTGGTCTGGGTGAGGGGGAAGCAGGCGGCGGCGATGAAGGCTGCGGTGAGTGTGGTGTTGCGGTGTTTGGCGGTGAGGTTGCTGAGGCGGGTGGTGAGTCCGGCGCGGCCGAGTGCGGCGAGGCCGAGGCCGGTGAGGATGAGGAAGCCGACGAAGAGTTCGCCGTATTCGGTGTCGATGCCGTAGCTGAAGAGGAGGAGGCCGAGGGCGAATGCGGCGGCGATGACGAGGATTTCGGCCCAGGTGGGGAGGGGTTTGGCGGGTGGGGTGTGGCCGGCGGTGATGGAGTGGCGCAGGCGGCGCCAGGGGGTGGGGGGCCGGGTGCCGTTGTGGTCGTCGTAGGGCCGGTCGGCGGGGAGGGCGAGGGCGGCGGTGAGGGTGGCGAGGCTGGTGGCTGCGGCGAGGTAGCCGCCGGGTTCGAGGTTGGCGAGGCCGCCGAGGTCGGTGGTGATGGCGGCGAGGGTGTACCAGGTGGCGGCGAAGGTGCCGAGGGCGGTCAGGAGGGTGGGTGCGGTGGGTCCGGCGGGGGTGAGCCAGCGCAGTCCGCGGAGGCCGTGGCCGGCGAGGGCGTAGAGGAGGGTGAGGGCGGCGCCGGCGAGGGTGATGGTCTGGAGGCCGCCGGGGTATCCGGTGACGGTGAGGTTGCCGGGGAATCTGGTGGTCCAGGTCCAGGCGAGGAAGGTGGAGGCGATGGTGAGGGTGGCGCCGGTGAGGAGGAGGATGCGGGCGCCGGTGGTGGGCAGGGGCAGGAGGCCGTGGGTGGTGTGGTGGGTGTCGGTCATGTGATCACGCCCTGTCCGCGACGCGTTCGCCGAGCAGGCCCTGGGGTCGGAGCAGCAGGACGAGGATGAGGAGGACGAAGGCCCAGACGTCCTTCCAGGAGCCGCCGCCGAACTGGGTCATGCCGGGGATCTCCTCGATGTAGCCGGTGGCGAGGGCTTCGGCGACGCCGAGGACGACGCCGCCGAGCATGGCGCCGTAGATGTTGCCGATGCCGCCGAGGACGGCGGCGGTGAAGGCTTTGAGGCCGGTGATGAAGCCCATGCGGAAGTCGACCTGGCCGTATTTGAGGCCGTGGGCGACGGCGGCGATCGCGGCGAAGGCGGCGCCGATGGCGAAGGCGATGACGATGATGCGGTCGGTGTTGATGCCCATGAGGCGGGCGGTGTCGGGGTCCTGTGCGGTGGCCTGCATGCCGCGTCCGGTGCGGGTTCTGGCGACGAAGAGGCCGAGGGCGAGCATGCACAGGGGGGCGGCGATGAGGAGGAAGATCTCCCCTCGTTGGACGGTGGCGCCGAGGATGTCGATGGAGTCGCCCTTGAACTGGGGGAAGACGCGGGCTTTCTTGGCGTCGGGGTACCACTTCCAGATGGCTTGCTGCAGGGCGATGGACAGGCCGATCGCGGTGATCAGCGGTGCGAGGCGGGGCGCGTTGCGCAGGGGGCGGTAGGCGAAGCGTTCGGCGGCGACGCCGACGGCGACGGCGGCGAGGATGCCGCCGAGGATCATGAGGGGGAGGGCGAGGAGCAGGCCGGTGTCGTCGGGGAGGATGAGGTGGGCGGTCAGTGCGCCGAAGCCGCCGACCATGAAGATCTCGCCGTGGGCGAAGTTGATGAGCTGGACGATGCCGTAGACCATCGTGTAGCCGATCGCGATGAGTCCGTACATCGCGCCGAGGATGAGTCCGTTGGCCAGCTGTTGCGGCAGTTCGTGCACCGCCGGGCCTCCGTGGGATGGAAGGGGTACGGGCGGTCGGCGCGGGCCGTGCGGGTGTGGTGTGTGGGTACGGCCCGGCCGCCGGTGGCGCTGGTGTGAGGGTTGGGTGTCCTCGGGTCAGCGCTTGTATTCCGCGCTGTGGCGGGCCTTCCATGCCGTAGCGTCGACCTGGTAGGCGGTGATCATGGTGTTGGTCGTGTCGCCGTACTGGTCGAAGGAGACGGGGCCGGTGACGCCGTTGAAGGAGACCTTGTTGAGGGCCTGGACGACTTTGGTGCGGGCGTCGGTGGGGAGTTTGCCGCCGTTTTCTGAGACGACGGCCTTGACGGCCTGGATGATGGCCCAGGTGGCGTCGTAGGTGGAGCCGCCGTATGCCTCGTAGCGGTCCTTGTAGCCGGCTGCTTTGTAGTCGGCGATGAATTTCTTGGCGGAGTCGAGTTGTTCGACGGGCTTGCCGACGGAGGTGGCGTAGTCGCCGGCGGACTTTTTGTTGAGGGTGATGTAGTCGCCGCTGTACATGCCGTCGCCGCCCATGAGGGGGGCTTTGAGGCCGCCGTCCTTGAGTTGTTGGCTGAGGGGGGCGGCTGCGGGGTATTCGCCGCCGTAGAAGATGAGGTCGGGGTTGGTGCTCTTGGCCTTGGAGACGATGGCTTTGAAGTCGCGGTCCTCGGGGTTGACGTGTTCGGTGCCGACGACTTTGCCGCCGAGGGCGGTGAATTTGGCGGAGAAGGCGGCGGCGAGGCCGACGCCGTAGGTTTTCTGGTCGTCGATGACGTAGACGGTTTTGGCCTTGATGTGTTCGTAGGCGTACTGGCCGCCAAAGGCGCCCTGGACTTCGTCGGTGGTGGCGGTGCGGAAGTAGGTGGAGAACTGGCGTTTGCGGTTGTTGTCCTTCCAGTCCTTGCCCTGGGTGAGGTCGGGGGTGGTGTTGGCGGGGGATATGAGGGCGACGTTGTTGGCCTGGGCGACCTGTTGCATGGACTGGGCGACGCTGGAGTTCAGTGGGCCGACGATGCCGACGACGTTCTTGTCGCCGGCGAGTTTGGTGGCGTTCTGCTGGCCGGAGGTGGGCTGGGCCTGGTCGTCGAGGGGGCTGAATTCGAAGGTGACGCCGGGGACTTCTTTGTTTTTGTTGGCGTTGGTTATGGCGAGGTGGGCGGAGTTCTTGATGCCCTGGCCGAGGGCGGAGAGGTCGCCGGTGAGGGGGGCGTCGAGGCCGATGGTGACGGTGGTCTTCTTGCCGCCGTCGTTGCTGTCGCTGCCCTTGTCGTCGCGTGAGCCGCAGGCGCTGAGGGTGAGGGCCCCTGTGGTGATCGCGGTGGTGAGGAGGAGCAAGGAATGGTGTCGCACGGTGCTTCCTTTCCCTGGCGAGGCCCTCGCTGTGGAGGTGCCCTAACGCCCACCGGGCGGGGAGGAAGGAACGGGCTGGACGGGAAATGCGAGGAGGCGCGGAGGTGTGTGCGAACCGCCCGGCGGGGTGGTGAATGGCCGTGACTCTAGGGGTGTGCGGCACGCCGGGGCAGAGGTGGAGGCCATGATGTGACTGTCTTGTTATGACGAAGGTCACTCGGGGGGCGTTTGTTTAACAGAGTTGACCGGAAGGGTTGCGCTCAGCGACCCGATTCCTGGCTTCCGGATAGCCCCGGGGCCGAAGCGCCCCGGGGGACCGGGCATTCTCAGGCGGCGCCGGCCGCGTCGCGGATGAGGCAGGTGAGGCGGGCGGAACACACGCGCTTGCCCTGCTCGTCGGTGACGACCACCTCGTAGGTGGCGGTGGTGCGGCCGCGGTGGACGGGCGTGGCGACGCCGGTGACCAGTCCGGAGCGGACCCCGCGGTGGTGGGTGCAGTTGAGGTCGACTCCCACGGCGATGCGGCCGGGGCCGCCGTGCAGCATGGCTCCCACGGAGCCGAGGGTCTCGGCGAGCACGGCGGAGGCGCCGCCGTGCAGCAGGCCGTAGGGCTGGGTGTTGCCCTCGACGGGCATGGTGCCGACGACGCGCTCGGGGGACGCTTCGGCGACGTGGACGCCCATGCGCTCACCGAGGTGCCCGGCGGAGAAGAGGGCGGCGAGGTCGTGTCCGCTGTCGGCCCACTGGTCGATGATGTCCTGCGGGAACGTGGTCCTGCTCTGCTCGCCCATGCGTCGTCGCTCCGATCACCGTTGGTCGTTGTGTGGTGAAATTTTTTTCAGCTGGACCGTCCCGGCGTCAACTGTCTTCGGTCTGCCGCTCGATCCTGATGACGACGGACTTGCTGGCGGGGGTGTTGCTGGTGTCGGCCGTGTGGTCCAGGGGGACGAGGACGTTGGTCTCGGGGTAGTAGGCGGCGGCGCAGCCCCGGGCGGTGGGGTAGTGCACGACGCGGAAGCCGGGGGCGCGGCGTTCGCTGCCGTCGGTCCATTCGCTGACGAGGTC
Source organism: Streptomyces sichuanensis (assembly GCF_020328095.1). Taxonomy (NCBI): domain Bacteria; kingdom Bacillati; phylum Actinomycetota; class Actinomycetes; order Kitasatosporales; family Streptomycetaceae; genus Streptomyces; species Streptomyces sichuanensis. Next base: position 116,302 of record NZ_JAIXMK010000011.1, on the reverse strand, counting down.
GGCGTAGGAGCCGTCGTCGAGGCCGTGTGCGCGGGCGTCGTCGGGGTGGAGGAGGACGACGCGGCGGCCGTTCTTGATGCCGCGGTAGCGGTCGTCGAGGCCGTAGATGGTGGTGTTGTACTGGTCGTGCGAGCGCAGGGTCTGCAGGAGCAGCCGGCCTTCGGGGACGGCCGGGTAGGTGACGGGGGCGGCGGTGAAGTTGGCCTTGCCGGTGGTGGTGGGGAAGGTGCGGCTGTCGCGCGGGGCGTGGGGGAGGGTGAAGCCGCCGGGGCGGGCGACGCGGGCGTTGAAGTCCTCGAAGCCGGGGACGACGCGGGCGATGCGGTCGCGGATGGTGGCGTAGTCCTTCTCGAAGTCTTCCCAGGGGGTGCTGCTGGCGTCGCCGAGGACGCGGCGGGCCATGCGGCAGACGATGGCGGGCTCGGAGAGCAGGTGGGGTCCGGCGGGGGCGAGGCGGCCTCGGGAGGCGTGGACCATGCCCATGGAGTCCTCGACGGTGACGAACTGGTCGCCGCTGTGCTGCCGGTCGCGTTCGGTGCGGCCGAGGGTGGGCAGGATCAGGGCCCGTGCGCCGGTGATCACGTGGGAGCGGTTGAGCTTGGTGGAGACGTGGACGGTCAGGCGGGCGCGGCGCACTGCGGCTTCGGTGACGTCGGTGTCGGGGGTGGCGGCGACGAAGTTGCCGCCCATGGCGAAGAAGACCTTGGCCTGGCCGTCGCGCAGGGCGCGGATGGCGCGTACGACGTCGAGGCCGTGGGCGCGGGGCGGGGCGAAGCCGAATTCCTTCTCCAGGGCGTCGAGGAAGGCCGTGGAGGGGCGTTCGAAGATGCCCATGGTGCGGTCGCCCTGGACGTTGCTGTGGCCGCGTACGGGGCAGACGCCGGCGCCGGGGCGGCCGATGTTGCCGCGCAGCAGGAGGAAGTTGACGACTTCCCTGATGGTGGGCACGGCGTGCTTGTGCTGGGTGAGGCCCATGGCCCAGCACACGACGGTGCGCCGGGAGGCGAGGACCATGCGCAGGGCCGTTTCGATGTCTTCGCGGCGCAGGCCGGTGGCGCGCAGCGTCTCGTCCCAGTCGGCGGTGCGGGCGGCGGCCGCGAACTCTTCGAAGCCGTGGGTGTGCTCGTCGACGAAGGCGGTGTCGACGGCGCCTTCGGTTTCCAGCACCAGCTTGTTGAGGAGGCGGAAGAGGGCCTGGTCGCCGCCGAGGCGGATCTGCAGGAAGAGGTCGGTGAGGGGGGTGCCGATGCCGGCCAGGCCGCGGGCGTTCTGGGGGTTCTTGAAGCGTTCCAGGCCGGCTTCGGGCAGCGGGTTGACGGTGATGATCTTCGCGCCGCCGGTCTTGGCCTTCTCCAGGGCGCTGAGCATGCGGGGGTGGTTGGTGCCGGGGTTCTGGCCGGCGACGATGATCAGGTCGGCCTGGTGGAGGTCCTCCAGGAGGACGCTGCCCTTGCCGATGCCGATGGTCTCGGTGAGTGCGGAGCCGGAGGACTCATGGCACATGTTGGAGCAGTCGGGGAGGTTGTTGGTGCCGAGTTCGCGGGCGAAGAGCTGGTAGAGGAAGGCGGCCTCGTTGCTGGTGCGCCCGGAGGTGTAGAAGACGGCCTCGTCGGGGGTGGTGAGGGCGGTCAGCTCTTCGGCGATGATGTCGAAGGCGCGCTCCCAGGACACCGGCTCGTAGTGCGTGCCGTTCTCGGCGAGGTACATGGGCTCGGTGAGGCGGCCCTGCTGGCCGAGCCAGTAGCCGCTGCGCCCGGCGAGGCCGGCGACGGGGTGCTCGGCGAAGAAGGCGGGGGTGACGCGGCGCAGGGTGGCCTCTTCGGCGACGGCCTTGGCGCCGTTCTCGCAGAATTCGGCGGTATGCCGCTTCTCCGGCTCGGGCCAGGCGCAGCCGGGGCAGTCGAAGCCGTTCTTCTGGTTGACCCGGAGCAGGGTCAGGGCGGTGCGGCGCACGCCCATCTGATCGTTGGCGATGCGCAGGGTGTGGGCGATGGCGGGCAGCCCGGCGGCGGCGTGCTGCGGGGCGGTGACGTCGGGTGCGTCCTGTACCGGATCGCCGGTGGGCGGCTTGCCTGCCATGTCGCTCCCCCTTGAGCGGTCGGTGCTGCGCGGGTGGGTCGTGCGTGCCGGTCCTGTGTCGTGCGGTGCCGATCCTGTCATGGGGGTCCGACAGCGGGGTGGCCGAGGGTTCCGTGGCCGGGATTGTCAGTGGGCCGTGGCAGGATCGGGGGCGTGGCAGCAAAGGCATCGAATACCCCGACAGCGAACGAACCGACCGGCACCGAGGCATCAGCGGAGGGAGGGCGTCCCCGTCTGCTGTTGATGGACGGGCACTCCATGGCGTACCGGGCGTTCTTCGCGCTGCCCGCGGAGAACTTCACCACTTCGGGTGGTCAGCCGACGAACGCGGTGTACGGCTTCGCGTCGATGCTGGCCAACACGTTGCGTGATGAGAAGCCCACGCACTTCGCGGTGGCGTTCGACGTGTCGCGCAAGACGTGGCGCTCGGAGGAGTTCCCGGAGTACAAGGCGACGCGGTCCAAGACGCCGGACGAGTTCAAGGGCCAGGTGGCGTTGATCGGCGAGCTGCTGGACGCGATGAGCGTGCCGCGGTTCGCGGTGGACGGCTTCGAGGCCGACGACGTCATCGCGACGCTCGCCACGCAGGCGGAGGCCGAGGGTTTCGACGTCTCGATCGTCACGGGTGACCGCGACTCCTTCCAGCTGGTGAGCGATGCCGTCACGGTGCTGTATCCGACGAAGGGCGTGTCGGAGCTGACGCGCTTCACGCCGGAGAAGGTCGTGGAGAAGTACGGTCTGTCGCCGCGGCAGTACCCGGACTTCGCCGCGCTGCGTGGTGACCCGTCGGACAACCTGCCGGGCATTCCGGGTGTCGGTGAGAAGACCGCCGCGAAGTGGATCAACCAGTTCGGTTCGTTCGCCGAGCTCGTGGAGCGGGTGGAGGAGGTCAAGGGCAAGGCCGGGCAGAACCTGCGCGACCACCTGGAGGCGGTGAAGCTCAACCGCCGGCTGACCGAGATGGTCCGCGACGTCGAGCTGTCCACCGGCCCCGTGGGCCTGCTGCGCGCGGCGTACGACCGGCCGGCGCTGGTGGCGTTCCTGGAGCGGCTGGAGATCCGCAACGTCGGCCTGCGCGACCGGCTGCTGGCCGCCGACCCGGGCGGGGAGTCCGCCGAGGAGGCGGCCCCGGAGGCGGGTGCCGAGGTCGACGGTGTGGTGCTGGGCACGGGTGAGCTGGCGCCGTGGCTGGCCGAGCACGGCGGCGCCCCGCTGGGTGTGGCCGTGGTCGACAGCTGGTCGCGGGGCAGCGGCCGGGTCGCCGAGATCGCCCTGGCGACGGGCGAGGGCCCGGCGGTGTGGTTCGACCCCACCGAGCTGGACGAGGCCGACGAGCGGGCGTTCGCCGCGTGGAGCGCGGACGCCTCCCGGCCCAAGGTGATGCACGACGCGAAGGCCGCCATGCGGGTCTTCGCCGAGCACGGCTGGTCGGTCGCGGGCGTGGGCATGGACACCGCCCTGGCCGCCTACCTGGTGAAGCCCGGCCGGCGTTCCTTCGCCCTCGACGCGCTGTCGGTGGAGTACCTGGGCCGTGAGCTGGCGACGGCGGCCGCGGGCGACGGCCAGCTGGCCTTCGGCGCGGACGAGCAGGCGGAGGCGGACGCCCTCATGGGCCGTGCCCGCACGGTGCTGGATCTGGGCGGTGCGTTCGCCGGCCGGCTCAAGGACGTCGGTGCCGCCGGGCTGCTGACCGACGTGGAGCTGCCGACCAGCGCGATGCTGGCGGGCCTGGAGCGGGCCGGCATCGCCGCCGACCGCGGCTGGCTGGAGCGCATGGAGCAGCAGTTCGCGGCCGCCGTGCAGCAGGCGGTGCAGGAGGCGCACGCGGCGGCGGGCCGCGAGTTCAACCTGGGCTCGCCCAAGCAGCTGCAGGAGGTGCTCTTCGGGGAGCTGGGCCTGCCGAAGACGAAGAAGACCAAGACCGGGTACACCACGGACGCCGACGCCCTGGCCTGGCTCGCCGCGCAGACGGAGAACGAGCTCCCGGTGATCATGCTGCGGCACCGTGAGCAGTCCAAGCTGCGCTCCACGGTCGAGGGCCTGATCAAGGCCATCGCCCCCGACGGCCGGATCCACACCACCTTCAACCAGACGGTGGCCGCCACGGGCCGGCTGTCCTCCACCGACCCGAACCTGCAGAACATCCCGGTGCGCACCGACGAGGGCCGGGCCATCCGCCGCGGCTTCGTCGTCGGTGAGGGCTTCGAGAGCCTGATGACCGCCGACTACAGCCAGATCGAGCTGCGCGTCATGGCCCACCTCTCCGAGGACGAGGGGTTGATCGAGGCGTTCGCCTCCGGTGAGGACCTGCACACGACCGTCGCCTCCCAGGTGTTCGGCGTCGCCAAGAGCGACGTCGACCCGGAGATGCGCCGCAAGATCAAGGCCATGTCGTACGGCCTGGCGTACGGCCTGTCGGCGTTCGGTCTCTCCCAGCAGCTGAACATCGCCCCCGACGAGGCGCGCCGTCTGATGGACACGTTCTTCGAGCGGTTCGGCGGGGTGCGCGACTATCTGCAGCGCGTCGTGGAGGAGGCCCGGGCCACGGGCTACACCGAGACGATGCTGGGCCGCCGCCGTTACCTGCCGGACCTCAACAGCGACAACCGCCAGCGCCGCGAGATGGCCGAGCGGATGGCGCTGAACGCCCCGATCCAGGGCACCGCCGCCGACATCGTCAAGGTCGCGATGCTGCGGGTCGCCGAGGCCCTGGCGGCCGAGACGCTCGGCTCCCGGATGCTGCTGCAGGTGCACGACGAAATCGTGCTGGAGATCGCGCCGGGCGAGCGGGAGAAGGTCGAGGCGCTGGTCCGCCGCGAAATGGCCGGTGCCGTCTCGCTGCGCGCCCCGCTGGACGTCTCGGTCGGCGTCGGCCGGGACTGGGAGTCCGCTGCCCACTGACCCGCGGCGCGGCACCGGTCACTGCGGCCCTTCTCCCCGCCGGACGGCGGGGAGAAGGGCCGCGCCGCGTGGTTCTCATCCGTGGCGGGCGTTGCTACCGTGCCCACCTCTGACGCCTTGTCAGGTACGGGGAACCTCGCCAGGAGGCTTCGCATGCGCGCACTGGCCGCCGCGGCCATCGGACTGGCCGCGGCCCTCGCCCTCGTCCTCACCCTCACGGCCGTCGGCCCGCCCGAGGGCGAGACCTCGCCCGAGCCCCTGCTGTCCTCCGTCCCCGCCCACCCGTAGGCGGGCCCGGCCGTGCGCCGCAGAGCAAGCCTGGTCCTGCTGGCCCTCGCGGTGTTCTGCACCGCCCTGTCACCGCTGCTGCGCTGGTATGCCTTCCCCCAGCTGGCCAAGGTCCCGGCCGGGCAGTACCAGACGGCCGTCCTGGAGGCGAAGGACGCCACCCTCATCGACTACGCCACGCTCCAGCCCCGGCAGGTCCCGAAGATCACCATGGTGCAGACCCTCAAGGGCAACGTCGAACAGGCCAGGAAGGTCAAGGACACCACCGGCCGCGACGTCGTCGTCTGGGACACCCTCTCCTACGTCGCCGGACCCGACGGCGCGATGGTCTCGCGGATCCCCGAGCGCTACGTCTTCGACGCCCACACCCAGCAGCCCGTCCACGCCGGCGGCGAACACGTCGACGGCACGCCGGTGCGCCGCGACGGCATCCAGTACAAGTGGCCCTTCCTCGTCGAAAAACGCGACTACCGCTACTTCGACCCGATGACCCGTACCTCCGCACCCATCCACTACCGGGGCACCCGCACCTTCCACGGCCTGAAGGTCTACTACTTCGAGCAGACGATCCCCTGGACGAAGGTCCCCCTGCCCCGGCAGCTCCCGCTCGGTATCACCCCCGACGCCGTCCGGCAGCTCGGCCTGGAGCGCTGGTACGCCACCCGACGCATGTTCTGGGTCGACCCCACCACCGGGGCGCCCGTCAACGGCGAGGAGATCCACCGCGAGGAGATGCGCTGGACCGGCCACCCGGAGAAGCAACCCATCCCCGCCTTCTCCGGCCACGTGAAGATGCGCACCGACTACGTCGACAGCACCGTCGCCCTGGTGACCTCCCAGCGCCGGCTCGTCCTCCTGCTCACCAGCTACCTGCCGTGGGGCTTCTTCACCCTCGGCGGGTGCCTGCTCGCCCTCTCCCTGCTCCTGGAGGCACGAGATCGTCGTGCGCCCGCCGTGGATGTGGCACACGATGGAGGGAAACCCGAACGGCCGACCCCCAGCGCGGGGTCGCTGAGCAGAGGAGGCTCGCCGTGAAGGAGAGTCCCACGGACGCGTCCACCACGTCCGGGCCGCGCCGGCTGTACACCGGCAGCGAGCGGCCCTTCGACCCCGAGGACCTGGTCATGGCGTCCGGGCGCGACGTCACACCCGAACGCGTCGAGGCCGCCAGGCGCCTCATCGAGGAGAAGGGGGCCGCAGCGGTCGAGCGCTACCTCCCCTGACGCCACCTCCCGGCACCCTCTCCCGGACACGGTCTCCCGTACGTCCGGCAGAGGGCCCGGACGTCACGGCCGGCGCGCGTTGGTGCGGCGCGTCGCCACGGCCGCCGACGGGTCCTCCGGCCACGGATGCCGGGGATAACGGCCGCGCAGCTCCGCCCGGACCGCGCGGTAGCCGTCCCGCCAGAACGACGCCAGGTCCGCGGTGACCGCCGCGGGCCGCCCCGCAGGCGACAGCAGGTGCACGAGCACCGGCACGCGCCCGCCCGCCAGCCGCGGCGTCTCCTGCAGGCCGAAGAGCTCCTGCAGCTTCACGGCCAGTACGGGCTGCCCGGCGCCGTAGTCCACCCGGATCCGGGAACCGCTGGGCACCTCGATGCGCTCCGGCGCCAGCTCCGCCAGACGCGCGGCATCGCCGGTCGCCCACGGCAGCAGCCGCTCCAGCGCCTGGCCCGCGTCCACGCGCTCCAGGTCGGCGCGCCGCCGCGCCCGGCCCAGCTCCACCCCCAGCCACTCGTCCGTACGCTCCAGCAGCGCCTCGTCCGACACGTCCGGCCAGGGCTCGCCCAGCTCACGGCGGAGGAACGCCAGCCGCTGCCGCAGAGCGGTCGCCTCCGGTCCCCACCGGAGCAGCCCGAGCCCCTCGCACCGCAGCCCCTCCAGCAGGGCCGCCCGCACCCGCTCGGGGGCCGGCGCGCCGAGCACGGCCGCCGACAGCTCCACCGCGCCCAGCCGCGTCACGCGCCGCGCCACCACGTCGCGCCGCTCGTGCGACCAGTGCACCTCCTCGCCCTCGGCGAACAGCGCTCCGGCCGCCGCCCGGGCCGTGCCCTCGTCGATCACCGCGCCCAGCCGCACCCGCGCCGACGCGGCCGCCACGGGCCGGTCCGCAACGGCCACCGCGAGCCAGGGGGCACTGCGCAGCTGCGAGCCCTCGCCCAGCTCGGCGCCGGTGCCGGACACCATCAGGTAGGAGCGCTCGCCGCGCGCCCGCGCCACCCGCTCGGGAAAGGCCAGCGCGGCGACGAGCCCCGCCACGGCGTCGTCGGTGGGCGCGCTCGCGGCGCGGGACCCTTCCGGCCGGTCCCCGTCGTCCGTGACGGTCCGCAGCGAGCCCTCCAGCCGACGGGCCTCGGCCCGCCAGCGACCGGCGTACGCGTCGCCACCACGCCGGGCCGTGCGCCAGGCCGCCGCCAGATCGTCGCCGTACTCCCGGGGCGGCTCCTCGCTCAACAGCGCCACGACCTCCGCCGCCCGGCGCGCACCGACCTCCTGCGCGCCGTCCAGCAGGGCGCGCGCGAGCCGTGGATGCACCCCGAGCCGGGCCATGCGCCGCCCCCGGTCCGTCGGACGCCCCCCGGCGTCCACCGCACCCGTGGCCGTCAGCACGGCCCGCGCCGCCGCCAGCGCACCGGCCGGCGGCGCGTCGAGGAGTGCGAGCCCGGACGCGTCCGGATCACCCCAGCAGGCCGCCTGCAGCGCGAACGCCGTCAGGTCGGCGACCGTGATCTCCGCGGCCGGGAACGCCGGCAGCCGGATCTCGTCCGCCTCGGCCCAGCAGCGGTACACCGTTCCCGGCGCCTCGCGCCCCGCCCGGCCGGCACGCTGCCGGGCCGCGGCCCGGGACGCCCGTACGGTCGTCAGCGCGCTCAGCCCCCGGGCGTGGTCGGTACGCGGCTCGCGGGCCAGCCCGGCGTCCACCACAATCCGTACGCCCGGCACCGTCAGGCTCGACTCGGCCACCGAGGTCGCCAGGACGACCCGCCGCCTCCCCGAGCCGCCCGCCAGCACCGCGTCCTGCACGGCGGCCGGGGCCCGCCCGTGCACCTGCAGCACCTCCGCACCGCCCGGTGCCCGCTCCCCGCCCAGCAGACCCGCCACCCGGGCGATCTCCCCCACGCCCGGAAGAAAGCACAGCACGTCGCCCTCCCGCTCGCGCAGCGCCCGCCGCACCACGGCCGCCACGTGCTCCAGCAGGGCCGGGTCCACGCGCATCCCGTGCGGCGGCCGCACCGCCCGCTCCGGCGGCGCCCACACCACCTCCACCGGATGCGAGACCCCCTGCGCCTCGACGACGGGCGCGTCGCCGAGCAGCCGCGCCCAGCCCTCCGCGTCCGTCGTGGCGGAGGCCGCCACCAGCTGCAGCTCCGGCCGCAGGGTGGCCCGTACGTCCAGGAGGAACGCCGCGGCGGTGTCGGCGTCCAGATGCCGTTCGTGACACTCGTCGAGCACCACGACGTCCACGCCGGACAGCTCCGGATCGCGCTGCAGGCGCTGCAGCAGCACACCGGTCGTGACCACCTCGACCACCGTCGCGGGCCCGGCCCGCCGCTCCCCGCGCACGGTGAAGCCCACCCGCCCCGTCGCGCCCCCGGCCTCCTCGCCCAGCAGCCACGCCATGCGGCGGGCGGCGGCCCGCGCGGCGATGCGGCGCGGCTCGGCGACGACGACGCGGCGCACCGGCGCGGCGGCCCCCGCCGCGGGCACGAGGCCGGCCAGGACCAGCGGGACCAGCGTCGTCTTGCCCGTGCCGGGCGGCGCGCACAGGACCGCCGCGCCGTGCCCGTCCAGCGCGCGGGCGAGCGCGGGCAGCGCGGTCCGTACGGGCAGTCGTTCGAGGGCGTCGTCAGGGATCACGGGACCAAGTCTCGCCGAGGCCCGGACGGGACCGCCCGGGAGGCCGCTGCCGGCTGATCCCGCCGGCCCGGCCGGTCCCGGTCGAACACCGCCGGACAGGTCCTAGTCCCGCTCGCAGACGAAGATCGCGGTTCCGGGGATGAGGTGGCCGCGCAGCGGGGACCAGCCGCCCCACTCCTGGTGGTTCCAGTCCGGCCATTCCGGCTCCACCAGGTCGATCAGCCGGAAGCCGGCCTTCACCACCTCGCGCACCCGGTCGCCGAGCGTCCGGTGGTGCTCCACATAGACGGCCCGGCCCGACTCGTCCTGCTCGACGTAAGGGGTGCGGTCGAAGTACGAGGCGGCCACGGAGAGCCCCTCCGGCCCCGGCTCGTCGGGGAACGCCCAGCGGATGGGGTGGGTGACGCTGAAGACCCAGCGGCCGCCGGGCCGCAGCACCCTGCGCACCTCGCGCATCACCTGCACCGGGTCGGCGACGAAGGGGATCGCCCCGTAGGCGGAACAGGCCAGATCGAAGGAGCCGTCGGCGAAGGGCAGGGCGCCGGCGTCCGCCTCGACCAGCGGGAAGTCACCGCCGATCCGCAGGGCGTGCTGCAGCTGCCGGTGGGAGAGGTCCAGGGCCACCGGCCGGGCGCCCCGGGCGGCCAGCCAGCGCGAGCACTGGGCCGCGCCCGCACCGATCTCCAGGACGTCGAGGCCGCGCAGGCCGCTCGCCGGGCCGAGCAGCCCGGCCTCCGCCTCGTCCAGGCCCTCCGGGCCCCAGACGAAGCGGTCGTCGCCGAGGAAGCCGCCGTGCTCGTTCTGGTACTCGTCGGCGTTGCGGTCCCACCAGCCGCGGCTGGCCCTGCTGCTCTCCGCCTCGCCGCTGGGGCGGCGGGTGGCTTCCGGCTCGTGCTGTTGGGTCATGTCGACGGTCGCGCCCTTGGCCTCGGCAGTGATACGGCGGTAATAAGTGATACGGCGGTCATACTCGAACGAGCGGCGCCCTCGCGTGCCGGTGCGTTCCGGTCGCTCACGCGCTGTCACCGCGGCGCGCGGCGGAAGGCGCCACGCGCGGCTCTTGATCTTCGCAGGCGGTCGCCGGAGGGCGACGCTGTGGGGTGTTGCGGGGCGCTCGTGGCCTCGCACAACCCGAGTTGTGCCGGATTTCGGGTGTTTCGTCCCGGGTGTGCGCCTTCGCGCATTGACCGTGTCCGGCTGCCCCCGTATGCTACAAGTTGCGCTGCGGGCCTGCGCGCCTCAGACGGAGCAGGCCGCGCTCGCACTTGTTGTATGTCCCCTCGGTTGTCGAGGTGCATTCCGTTTCCGTTCGGGCCTTCGGGCTCCTCACGGAAGCCGCACCTCCAAGGCTGTCCGGCTTCGGCAGTGCGATACGGGCTCTCGGCGTAGCAGTACCTACGACTTCAATGTCCGTACCGGAGCCCTTTCCCACATGACGAGCAGCACCGAGACCACCGCCACCACCCCGCAGGTTGCGGTCAACGACATCGGTAACGAGGAAGCCTTCCTCGCCGCGATCGACGAGACGATCAAGTACTTCAACGACGGCGACATCGTCGACGGCGTCATCGTGAAGGTCGACCGGGACGAGGTCCTGCTCGACATCGGTTACAAGACCGAGGGTGTCATCCCCTCCCGCGAGCTCTCGATCAAGCACGACGTCGACCCGAACGAGGTCGTCAAGGTCGGCGACGAGATCGAGGCCCTTGTTCTCCAGAAGGAGGACAAGGAAGGCCGCCTGATCCTCTCGAAGAAGCGCGCCCAGTACGAGCGTGCCTGGGGCACCATCGAGAAGATCAAGGAAGAGGACGGCATCGTCACCGGTACCGTCATCGAGGTCGTCAAGGGTGGTCTCATCCTCGACATCGGCCTCCGTGGCTTCCTGCCGGCCTCCCTGGTCGAGATGCGTCGCGTCCGCGACCTCCAGCCCTACGTGGGCAAGGAGCTCGAGGCCAAGATCATCGAGCTGGACAAGAACCGCAACAACGTGGTCCTGTCCCGCCGCGCCTGGCTGGAGCAGACCCAGAGCGAGGTCCGCCAGACCTTCCTCACCACCCTCCAGAAGGGTCAGGTGCGCTCCGGCGTCGTCTCCTCCATCGTCAACTTCGGTGCCTTCGTGGACCTGGGTGGCGTCGACGGTCTCGTCCACGTCTCCGAGCTGTCCTGGAAGCACATCGACCACCCGTCCGAGGTTGTCGAGGTCGGCCAGGAGGTCACCGTCGAGGTTCTCGACGTGGACATGGACCGCGAGCGCGTCTCCCTGTCGCTCAAGGCCACCCAGGAAGACCCGTGGCAGCAGTTCGCCCGGACCCACCAGATCGGTCAGGTCGTCCCGGGTAAGGTCACCAAGCTCGTTCCGTTCGGTGCGTTCGTCCGCGTCGACGAGGGCATCGAGGGCCTGGTCCACATCTCCGAGCTGGCCGAGCGCCACGTGGAGATCCCGGAGCAGGTCGTCCAGGTCAACGACGAGATCTTCGTCAAGGTCATCGACATCGACCTCGAGCGTCGTCGCATCAGCCTCTCGCTGAAGCAGGCCAACGAGTCCTTCGGTGCCGACCCGTCCGTGGTCGAGTTCGACCCGACCCTGTACGGCATGGCCGCGTCCTACGACGACCAGGGCAACTACATCTACCCCGAGGGCTTCGACCCCGAGGCCAACGACTGGCTCGAGGGCTACGAGAAGCAGCGCGAGGAGTGGGAGCGCCAGTACGCCGAGGCGCAGCAGCGCTTCGAGCAGCACCAGGCGCAGGTCATCAAGTCCCGCGAGGCCGACGAGCAGGCCGCTGCCGAGGGCGCTGCCGCTCCGGCCGCCGCCTCGGGTGCCGGCAACGTGTCCGGCGGTTCGTACTCCTCGGAGTCGGCCGACAACTCCGGCGCCCTGGCGTCGGACGAGGCGCTCGCCGCGCTCCGCGAGAAGCTCGCCGGCGGCCAGAGCTGAGGCTCTGACCGGCAGCAGCTGACAGCTGACTGAAGTAAGGCCCGCTCTCCTCGGAGAGCGGGCCTTACTCATGCCCGCGTGCCCGCGCGCTTCTCTTCGCACGCCTCGTCCTCGTACGGCCCGGCTGCCGCCCGGGCCGCCTCCCTCTCGTGCGGATCACCCCCGGCGGCGGGAATGACCATGCCCTTCAAGGGCGTTCTCCCCTACGGAACATGAGGAGGAGCGGTCACTGTGTTGGATCCGCAGGGTTTGTACGAATGGGAGCCCAAGGGGCTCGCCGTGGCCGACCTGGCTCTGGCCCAGGACACGGCCGGTCTGGTCATGCTCTACCACTTCGAGGGCTACATCGACGCCGGTGAAACGGGCGAGCAGATCGTCAAGCGGCTGCTGGACGACCTGCCGTACCAGGTCGTGGCCCGCTTCGACCACGACAGGCTCATCGACTACCGGGCCCGGCGCCCTCTGCTGACCTTCGAACGCGACCGGTGGAGCGCGTACGAGACCCCGAAGATCGAGCTGTGCCTGGTGCAGGACGCGACCGGCGCCCCCTTCCTGCTGCTCACCGGCCCGGAGCCGGACGTGGAGTGGGAGCGCTTCGCGGCCGCCGTGGGCGAGCTCGTGGAGCGTCTCGGAGTGCGCCTGGCCGTCAACTTCCATGGCATCCCCATGGGCGTCCCCCACACCCGCCCCGTCGGCATCACCCCGCACGGCAACCGCACGGACCTCATGCCGAGGCACCGCAGCTACTTCGACGAGGCCCAGGTGCCCGGCAGCGCCGAAGCGCTCGTCGAGTACCGCCTGGCCGAAGCCGGCCACGACGTCCTCGGCGTCGCCGCGCACGTCCCCCACTACGTCGCCCGCTCGCCCTACCCGGACGCCGCGCTGACGGCCCTGGAGGCGATCACCGCGGCCACCGGGCTCGTTCTGCCGAACACCGCGCACGCGCTGCGCAGCGCGGCCCTGCGCGCCCAGGAAGAGATCGAGCGCCAGATCGCGGAGGGCGACGAGGAGCTGGTCGCGCTCGTCCGCGGGCTTGAGCACCAGTACGACGCGGTGGCCGGGGCCGAGACCCGGGGCAGCCTCGTCGCCGAGCGCGTCGACCTTCCGTCGGCCGACGAACTGGGCGCGGAATTCGAGCGATTCCTCGCCGACAGGGCCGACCGGGAGGGCGACGGCGGCCGCTGACCGGCCGCCCGATAGCGTGGGCCCATGCTGAAGGTGGGCCTCACGGGCGGAATCGGCGCGGGCAAGAGCGAGGTGTCGCGGCTCCTCGACGCGTACGGAGCGGTGATCGTCGACTCCGACAAGATCGCGCGCGAAGTGGTGGAGCCGGGTACGCCCGGACTGGCGGCCGTGGTGGCCGAGTTCGGCCCGGGCGTCCTCACCCCGGAGGGCGCGCTGGACCGCCCCGGGCTGGGCGCGATCGTCTTCGCGGACCCGGAGCGCCTCGCCGCCCTCAACGCCATCGTGCACCCCCTCGTCCGGGCTCGTTCCGCCGAGCTGGAGTCCGGGGCCGGCCCGGACGCCGTCGTCGTCCACGACGTCCCCCTCCTCGCCGAGAACGGGCTGGCGCCGCTCTACGACCTGGTCGTGGTCGTCGACGCCTCCACGGACACCCGCCTGGACCGTCTGGTCCGGCTGCGCGGCATGACCGCCGACGAGGCCCACGCCCGCATGGCGGCCCAGGCCACCCGCGAGCAGCGGCTGGCCGTGGCCGACCTGGTCATCGACAACGACGGTCCCCTGGAGGAGCTGGAGCCCCGGGTCCGGGCGGTGTGGGAGGAGCTCCGCCGGCGCAGCGGCGGCCGGTGACCTGAGCCGTTCACCGTGCTGTGCCGCACGGGTTCGTCCGATCGGGTGAGACCCGGCCGGGGGAGCACCGGCTCCGTCGGCCTGCGGAGAAACGTTGCGGACAGGCGGTTCCCGGCGCAGGCCGGGACCGGCGCCCCCGGCCCGGCCCGTCGGCGTGCCCTGCCGTCGCTCGCCTGTGCCTAGCGTGGCTGCTCGATCTTTACGTCGAGCTGCCATCAGGAGACCGCACATGGCGATGCCGGAACTTCTCGGCGTGGGCCCCAGCTGCTTCGCGCCCCCGCCCGGACCGCGCTACAAGGAGAGAACCCTGGGCGTGGTCTGGGTGTGCGTCGGCCTGTTATGCGCGTACGTCTTCGTCACCGAGGCGGACAAGGCCGTGGGGAACGTGGCCCACAAGGGAACCCTGACGGTGGAACACTGCTCGGTCAGTGCCGGTTTGGGGCGCGGGTCGCATGAACAGACCGAGTGCACCGGCGCGTTCAGGCCGGACGGCGGCCACGGGGTGGTGCGGGACGAAGCGGTCCTCGACGGCGCCTACGTGCCGGGCGAGCGCGTGCGCGTCCATCGCGAGGGCGGCGACTACGAGGTGATCGGCTGGCGCGCGTTCTGGGGCTGGCTCGCCCTCTTCTTCGCCGGGGCGCTCGGCGTCTGCCGTGGCCTGACGATCCTCATGACCGGCATTCACGCGACGACCGTCGAGGAAATCACAGCTGTCCGGTCCTTGATGCACATGAAACCGGCGTCGGCCTATGTCACGGCGCTGCGCTGGTCGGCGCTCGCGGGCCTGGTGCTCTGCGCTCTGCTGATGCTCGTCTGGCCGTGACGGGCCGGGCGTTTCCCACGAGCCGATTCCCGCAGGCCGATCCACAAGGAGAAGTGAATGGATCTTCGTGTTGACCCCGCTCGGCTGGAGGGCTTCTCCCGGCAGATGCGCAGAGGCACTGATGACGCACGGGAAGTGCTCCACTACGCCCGGAAGTTCACGGATGTCTCCGACGCGCAGGGAGGACTCTTCGGAATGGCGTACGAGGCCCACATCGGGTTACGCGGGAGGGTCCTGGGCGCTCTGAGCCACCTTTCCGACATCCTGGCCGGCTCGTCGGAGGAATTGCGCAACGCCGCTGCCTACTACCGCGGAACGGATCGCTCCGTGGCGGCACAGCTCGACGCGGCCTATCGGCGAGAGGGGAAGTGACCGTTCATGGACTTTCCCGATGCGGCGGAGCCCACGGCGTTCCTGGCGCGGCCGAAAGTGCCGGAGGAGTTCTTCGATCCCCTGATCGCGATCACTGCTGCAGGTGATGTCTTCAGCCCCGGTGGATGGTTCCTCAAACTGGCGGAGCTCATGCTGCCGACGGACCCCGTGGAATGGGCACAGGAACAACTGGTGGGGGACTGGAAGGCATACGCGGCCTGTTCCCAGGCGTGGCGGAACGCGGGGCGGGCGTGCGGGGCCATCGCCCGGAACGTCGAAGCCGGCAGCAAACGCATCGACGCGACCTGGGACGGACACGCCGCCGAGGCGGCCATCGACTATTTCGAGGCCCTGCGGAAGAACCTCGACGACGTCCAGGGCGCGCTGGACACGATGGCCGAGGAATACCGCGTGGTCACGGAGTCCATCGCGCGGACCGGCCAGGCGATCGGCGGCTGCATCAGTGCGATCATCGACGCCCTGGTGAGCATCTCCGTCACGACGGCTGCTTCCACGGCCCTCGGCTGGACGGGAGGCGCCGCTGCCCTGGGCTACGCCCTCGGGGCGATGGAGGTGCAGGTCATCCTGAAGGAGTGGGAGCGGATGAGCCTCCTCGTGAACGCCGCCCAGCTGGCCATGAACACGAGCTACTCGGTCATGGGGCGGACCGGGGGCGAGATCCTGGCGAGGGTGCACGCCCTTCCCGTGCCGCGGGCGAGCTACGACCACCCGGCCGTCTGAGAGGGGGAGACGTGTCCGAACGAGAAGTGGGGTACGAGGAGTTCCTGGCTCCCGGCCGGGACCGGGAACAGGCCCGGGTCGTTCACCAGGCCCTGCAGCACCTGGCGAAGGGTGGTGCAGGGGCCGTGCTGCAGGAAATGGCGCGCGAGGTGCTCTCCGGCCGTGTCGGGCTCCGTGAGGCGGTCCGCGTGGGCGCCTACTCCGACGCACTGGGTGAGCACGCCCACCTCGCGCGCAGGGCCTGGGAGGACATGCCCGAGGAGGAACGCGAGCGCCGCCGGGCGGAGGCCCGCAGTGCGCTCGATGCGGAGGGATACGGAGGCGCCGGTACCGGGCAGCGGTGAGCCCGGACGGGCGCTAGGGCCGGGGCTTGCGCTCCTTGACCGGCTCGTACGGCGGGACGTCGCGCCCCGGCTGGTAGTGCGGCCCCTGCCGTATGTGCCGTATGACCACGACCAGGTCGACGAGGGCCACCAGGGCCAGCACCCCGCACGCGATCGCCCAGCCGGGGTGCCCCGCGGCGGCGAAGAGCCAGGCCCCGCCCGTCGCCCAGACCAGGCCGAAGGCGGCCAGTCCGCACCGGAGCCGCAGGGGGCTCCGCGCGGTGATCGGTTCGTTGCCCGTACGCATGGCGCACCATCTCCCGCTTCCAGGGTCCACCCTGTGGGGCGGTGCGTCACAGCAGGCGCTGGATCTCGCCGCGGACGCGGTAGAAGCCGGAGGCGGCGGGGGAGAGGGCCTCGACGACGTAGCGGGCGCCGGCCTGGCGTATGTGGCGGGGGAACTGCACGTTCCAGCTGGGCTCGTAGCCCTCGGAGACCACGTGGACGCGGAGGCGGCCGGACTCCTGCACGCACTCCACGACGATGCCCGAGGCGGGCGGGGCCGTGACCGTGCGGACGGTGGTGGCCGGGGCGTAGGTGGGCAGGGCGGCGGCGGACTTCACGTCCAGCGGCACGGGGACCGTGCCGGACTGGGCGGCGGCGATGGCGGCCTCCGACGCGTCGACGCACACCAGGGAACCTTCCGTGGTGACCATGTACAGCTTCTCGTCGAGGTACTGCATGGACAGGGCGGAGCCGCTGCCGGTGCCCAGCTTCCACAGGCGGGTGCCGTCGGCGGTGAAGCAGTAGACGGAGGAAGCGCAGTCACCGGCGAAGACGTACCGTCCGCCGGGGGCGGTGGCACAGGAGTAGACCGCCGCGTCGCACCTGTAGGTCGCCTCGACGGCCCCGTCGGTCTTGGACAGGCGCTGGACGACGTGGCGGTTGGTCCCGGCGTAGACGGAGTGGTCCTCCTGCCAGCCGAAGAGCACCGATCCGGTGGTCGCGGTGTGCCACAGCTCGCCGCCGCCGTCCTGGGCGTACGCCGTCACGCCGGCGCCGTGCCCGTGGTAGACGGCGCGGTCGTCCCGTCGCACCATCCAGGCGTGCGATCCGGTGCTCTTGCGCGACCACTGGTACTCGTCCTCGTGGTCGATGACCGTCAGGCCGCCGTTGCGGTCGGCGACGTTCAGGACGCCCTCGTGGATGTCGAGCCAGAAGATGTCGACGTCCGAGGCGATCTCGTAGGCGGCGAACGGGAGCTTGGCGGACAGGTCGTAGACGGTGCCGTCGTCGCAGCCGGCGTAGATCCAGAAGTCGTCGGCCACCAGGCACTTCACGCCGTCGGGCAGCTGGTAGCGGGCGAGGACCTCGCCGTCGTGGCCGAGGGTGTAGACGTCGCCGGCTTCGTTGCCGACCCAGCAGCGGTCCTCGCTGATGTGGATGCCGAACGCCGCAGCTCCCGTCCGGAAGCGCCACAGCACGGGGGCCACGGCGCGGGCCGTCGACGGTGCGGACGTCACCTGGCGGCGCGTCACGGGCCGGGCCGCCCGACCGCCCCGCACGGCGGGGGCGTATCCCTTGCGGACCTTCTCGCCGACCTTCCGGGCCGCCGCGGCGCGCGCCTTCTCCACCGTGGGGAACGCCGATGTCTGCACCTGGCCCGCCGCGCCGATCCGGCCGTAGCGCACCGTCACGTTCAGGCCGTCGACGGTGACTTCGTAGAACTTGTGCGCCCCGCCGCCGTCCTGCGACAGCTCCAGGTACGTGGTGTTTCCGGACATGGCGAACCCCTCTCCCCGCCGGCCGCGACGACCGGTCTTCGATGAGAGGAACGCTAGGGCCGGGCACTGACAATCGGCCGCGGACGAGACGTCAGGCGGGCGCGGCCGTCAGAACAGCGGTTGCGGAAGTATCCCTTCGAGGGCCAGGAGGGTCCGTTTGGCCTCCAGGCCGGGGCCGAAGCCACCGAGGCCGCCGTTGCTCTCGACGACGCGGTGACACGGCACCACGACCGGAAGCGGATTGCTGCCCATGGCCACCCCCACGGCACGGGCGGCGCCGGGCTCCCCGACGCGGTCGGCCAGGTCCTGGTAGGCGACGACGGTGCCGTAGGGGACGTGGTCGAGCAGTTCGTGCAGGGTGCGGCGGTTGAAGCCGGAGGTGAGGGACCAGTCCAGGGGGAGCGAGAAGACGCGCAGGCGGGCGTCGAAGTAGGCGCGCAGCTGCGCAGACGCCTCGGCCAGCAGCTCGTGGCAGGCGGAGGGCTCGGTGCCGGGCGCGGAGCCCAGGTGGCGCGTCAGGAGGTCGACGGTGCGGGCGGCCGTCCGGTCGTCGGCGTGGAAGACCACGTTGACCAGGCCGGACGAGGTCGCGGCCAGGCCAAGGGGGCCGACCGGCGTGCCGACGGTCGTCCAGGCCCACGTCCGGGGGCCGGCCGGCAGGGGGCGTTCGCTGTCCGTCACGCGACCAGCGTAAGCGCCCCCTGCCCCTGCCGGGGCCCGGGCCGGGCATGAGTCCGGTCAGAGGGCGGAGTCCAGGGCGGCGGTGGTTCCGGACAGGCGGGCGAAGCCGGACAGGTCCGAGGGGTCCGACAGGAACGACGCGTCATCGGCGTCCTCCGCCAGGGCGTCGGCGATCACGTGCGGGGCGTTGCTGATGATGCCGTCCACCCCCATGCGGGCGAGGGAGACGGCCCGGTCGCCGTCGTCCACGGTCCACGCCGACACTTCCAGCCGCCGCCCGTGCGGGCCCTTGAGCGCGTGGACGGAACGGACCCAGGCGGCGGTGACGCTCTTGTGGCTGGGGTTGATCTGATCGGCGAACTCGGCGTACGAGCGGAGCTCGGCGGCCTTCGGCGCGCCCAGGAAGCCCTTCTTGATGTCCGGGCGGAGCCGGTGCAGCGCCTTCAGGGACGTCGCGTTGAAGCTCTGGACGACCAGCCTGCTCCTGACGTGCCGGCCGTCCAGCCAGCCGGCCCGCCGCAGCTCCGTCACCATCTGCCGTTCGATGCCCGGGTACAGCTCCGGCGCCTTCACCTCCAGCAGCAGCTTCTGGCCGTTGTGGTCGACCCGCTGCAGGTAGCGGCTCAGGGTCGGCACCCGCTCGCCGGCGAAGCGGCGGCCGTACCAGCTGCCCGCGTCCAGCTTCCCGATCTCGGCGAGCGTGAAGTCCGCGACCTTCCAGGGCGCGCGGTGCGGATAGCGCCGCTTCACGTCGGTCGTGCGCTCCAGGGTGGTGTCGTGCATGACGATCAGGGCGCCGTCCTTGGTGCGCTGGACGTCGTTCTCCACCCACTCGACCCCCAGCTTGGCCGCTCTGTCGATCGACGCCAGGGTGTTCTCCGGGGCCTGGGCCGGCACCCCCCGGTGGCCGATGGCGACCGGCACGGGGCCGTCGCCGGTGGCGTGCGCGGGCGTGGCGGCCAGGCCGACGGTGGAGACGGAGGCCAGCGCCGTGAGGGACAGACCGAGAAGTGCGCTGGTGACGGCGGAGACGGTGCGGATGCGCATGAAAGCTCCTCGCGGCGTCCGGGCCCGGGCGGCCGTCGCCGGCGGGCCTCGTGTACGGAACGTCGTACGGCGTGTACGCAAAGTCGTACACGACACACGTACGCGACCGCGACGGCCGGAGCACCCGGAGCGGGCAGCCTTTGCCGACTTTTCGCCGGCCGTTCGCCCGGAAAACAGGGGCGGAACCCGGGGGACGAGGCTGTTGTCAGTGGTGGGCCGTACGGTGGTTCCATGCGGCCCGTATCGAAGATCGAACGCAAGGTGGCGCCTTTCGAGGTCGTCAGCTCCTTCCAGCCCAGCGGTGACCAGCCCACGGCCATCGCCGAGCTGGAGCAGCGCATCCGCGCAGGTGAGAAGGACGTCGTCCTCCTCGGTGCGACCGGCACCGGAAAGTCGGCCACCACGGCGTGGATGATCGAGAAGCTGCAGCGGCCGACGCTCGTCATGGCGCCCAACAAGACCCTCGCGGCTCAGCTCGCCAACGAATTCCGCGAGCTCCTGCCCCACAACGCCGTCGAGTACTTCGTCTCGTACTACGACTACTACCAGCCCGAGGCGTACGTCCCCCAGTCGGACACGTACATCGAGAAGGACTCCTCGATCAACGAGGAGGTCGAGCGGCTGCGCCACTCGGCGACGAACTCGCTGCTCACCCGGCGTGACGTCGTCGTGGTGGCGTCCGTGTCCTGCATCTACGGCCTGGGCACCCCGCAGGAGTACGTGGACCGCATGGTGCCGCTGAAGGTCGGTCAGGAGATCGACCGGGACCAGCTCCTGCGCCGCTTCGTGGAGATCCAGTACGCGCGCAACGACCTGGCCTTCACCCGGGGCACCTTCCGGGTGCGCGGGGACACCATCGAGATCTTCCCGGTCTACGAGGAGCTCGCCGTCCGCATCGAGATGTTCGGCGACGAGATCGAGGCCCTCTCCACGCTCCACCCGCTCACCGGCGAGGTCATCTCCGACGACCAGGAGCTGTACGTCTTCCCCGCCAGCCACTACATCGCCGGCGCCGAGCGGATGGAGAAGGCCATCGCGGGCATCGAGGCCGAGCTGGAGGAGACCCTCGCCCGCATGGAGAAGCAGGGCAAGCTGCTGGAGGCCCAGCGGCTGCGCATGCGCACCACCTACGACATCGAGATGATGCGCCAGGTCGGCTCCTGCTCCGGCATCGAGAACT
This sequence comes from Streptomyces sichuanensis, assembly GCF_020328095.1. Lineage (NCBI taxonomy): Bacteria > Bacillati > Actinomycetota > Actinomycetes > Kitasatosporales > Streptomycetaceae > Streptomyces > Streptomyces sichuanensis. The sequence continues at coordinate 95,476 of NZ_JAIXMK010000011.1, read as the reverse complement.
ACTCCCTCCACATGGACGACCGCGAGCCGGGATCCCCGCCGAACACCCTGCTGGACTACTTCCCCGAGGACTTCCTCCTCGTCATCGACGAGTCGCACGTCACCGTCCCGCAGATCGGCGCCATGTACGAGGGCGACGCCTCCCGCAAGCGCACGCTCGTCGAGCACGGCTTCCGCCTGCCGTCGGCCATGGACAACCGCCCCCTGAAGTGGGAGGAGTTCACCGAGCGCATCGGCCAGACCGTCTACCTCTCGGCCACCCCCGGGAAGTACGAGCTCTCGCGCGGCGACGGCTTCGTCGAGCAGATCATCCGGCCCACCGGCCTCGTCGACCCCGAGGTCGTCGTCAAGCCGACCGAGGGACAGATCGACGACCTGGTGCACGAGATCCGTACGCGCACCGAGCGCGACGAGCGCGTCCTGGTCACCACCCTCACCAAGAAGATGGCCGAGGACCTCACGGAGTACTTCCTGGAGCTGGGCATCCAGGTGCGCTACCTGCACAGCGACGTCGACACGCTGCGCCGCGTCGAGCTGCTGCGCGAGCTGCGGGCCGGCGAGTTCGACGTCCTGGTGGGCATCAACCTGCTCCGCGAGGGCCTCGACCTGCCCGAGGTCTCCCTGGTGGCCATCCTCGACGCCGACAAGGAGGGCTTCCTGCGCTCCGGGACGTCCCTCATCCAGACCATCGGCCGTGCGGCGCGCAACGTCTCCGGCCAGGTGCACATGTACGCCGACAAGATCACTCCTGCGATGGAGAAGGCCATCGAGGAGACCAACCGTCGCCGCGAGAAGCAGATCGCGTACAACAAGGAGCGGGGGATCGACCCCCAGCCGCTGCGCAAGAAGATCGGTGACATCGTCGCCACGCTCGCCCGCGAGGAGATCGACACCCAGGAGCTCCTGGGATCGGGCTACCGCCAGACCGGCAAGGAGAAGGGCAAGGCTCCGGTGCCCACCGGCGCCGGGGCGGGCGCCAAGGGCAAGGCCAAGGGCAGGGGCAAGGCGAAGGAAGCGGTGCCCACGGACCGGCCCGCGACGGAACTCGCCCAGGACATCGAGGAGCTGACCGACCGCATGCGGGCCGCCGCCGCGGAGCTGCAGTTCGAGGTCGCGGCACGGCTGCGCGACGAGGTGAGCGAGCTGAAGAAGGAACTGCGGCAGATGCGGGAGGCGGGCCTGGCCTGACGGCCGCAGCGGGGCTGCCCTGCCGCAGGGTGCGCGGTGGGGCAGAATACGCGAGACCGGACGGGGGATGTTGCAAGACCGCCACAAACCCCCCTCGGGTGAATACGCCCTCCTCAGCAGTGCATAGGGTCGTTCAGGAAGGCCGCGCGCACGCGCGGCCGCGGGGACGAATGAACGAGAGAGGGACTGCGCGTGACGGTCAATTTGTCCAAGGGCCAGGGCATCAGCCTGCAGAAGGCCGACGGGGGCACCCTGACCGCGGTGCGGATGGGGCTGGGCTGGCAGGCGGCCCCTCGCCGCGGGCTGTTCGGAACGCGGACGAAGGAGATCGACCTCGACGCCTCGGCGGTGCTCTTCGCCGACAAGCAGCCGGTCGACGTCGCCTTCTTCCAGCAGCTGGTGAGCAAGGACGGCTCGGTGCGCCACACCGGCGACAACCTGGTCGGCGGCGCCGGCCAGGGCGGTGACGACGAGTCGATCCTGGTCGACCTGCAGCGCGTCCCCGTGCACGTCAACCAGATCGTCTTCACGGTGAACTCCTTCACCGGCCAGACCTTCGCCGAGGTGCGCAACGCCTTCTGCCGCCTGGTCGACGAGTCCACCGGCCAGGAGCTGGCGCGCTACACCCTGGACGGCGGTGGCCCGTACACCGCGCAGATCATGGCGAAGGTGCACCGGGTGGGCAACGGCTGGCAGATGACGGCGATCGGCACCCCGGCCAACGGCCGGACGTTCCAGGACCTGCTGGCGGAGATCCAGGCCGTCCTCTGAGCACGGCCTTCTGAGCACGGCGCGGGCCGGTCCGGCAGTGGTACGGACGGGCCCGTCGGCGCACCCGCCGGGTGCGCCTCGGCAGTACGGGGCCCGTGGCGGTACGGGCCGGGCCCGGTGGAGCGGCATCCGCCGGGCCCGCTGCACGGTGAGCACGACACAACAAGGGGGAAGCGGCGATGACGGCCGAGCTGGTGCGGGGGCAGAACCACCCGCTGTCCGTGGCCCGACTGGAGATCCGGGTCTCGGCGAGCCACCCGGTGGTGGCCGGGGCGACGCTCGCGGACGCGGACGGAAGGATCCCCGGCGCCGAGTGGGTCGCCCACCCCGCCTCGCCGCGGGTGCCGGGCCTGGAGGTGTCCCGGCAGGCCGCCGCAGGCCACCGGCTGGCCGTCGACCTGGACGCCCTCCCGGAGGCCGTCCACCGGGTCAACGTGCTGCTGGCCCTGCCCTCCGGCGGGAGCGGCCCGGCCTGCTTCGGCGCGATGGCCGCACCCTTCCTGGCGGTCACCGGCACCGACGGCGCGGAGATCGCCAGCTACACCGTGACCGACCTGGACGCCGAGTCGGCGGTCGTCGCCCTGGAGCTGTACCGCAGGCAGGGCGCGTGGAAGGTGCGCGCGGTCGGCCAGGGGTACGCGGGCGGCCTGACGGCGATGCTGCACGACCAGGGGCTTTCCGGGGCCGCCGAGCTGGCGGCGAACATCGACGAGGCGGTGGCCCAGGGCGTCGCCCGGGCGGTCTCCGCGCCGCCCGCGCAGCGCGCCGGAGGCGGAACGGGCACCCTGCGGACCGCCCCGGCGGGCGGCGCCGCGACGGACGGCCGGGACACCGCAGCCGCAGCCCCCGCAGGCCCGGCCGCCGGGCAGGGGCCCGGAACGGGCGCCTCCGGGGCGGGTGCGGCCGCGTCGCAGCCGCCGGCCGGCAGCGGCCCGATCAGCTACCGCCACCCCGGTCGCAGCACCTCCACACCGCCCGACCCCGCTCCGGCCGCCCCGCCCGCCGAGCCCGGACAGCCGTCCCGCCCGGTCGCCGGCGACGCCACCGGCTGGAGCATGGAGGAGCGGCTCTACAACCAGGTCTGGGGCATGTTCGAGGACCTGGCCCGCACGACCGCCGCGTACCGCAGCGCGGTCGACTTCGCGGAGTCGCGCCTGGAGCAGGAGCTGGACCGGGTGCTCTCCGACCCCCGCACCCGGGTCGGCCCGGCCGCCGACGCGGCCCGGGAGGAGGCGCGCGCCAAGCAGGCGCAGCTCGTCGAGCAGGCACGGGCGGTGCTCGACCGCGACCTGACCCAGCTGGTCGCCGAGGCCGAGGTCGTCGAACACGCCCTGCCGGCGGCCTTCGCGCGCTGGGACAGCCCCGTCTGGCAGGGCTACCAGGTGCCGCTGGAGCGCCCCCTGGCGCTGCGGCTGGGCGACCTGTACCTGCCCGAGCGCAGGGACCTGCGCATCCCGATGCTGGTGCGGCTGCCGCTGCAGCGGGGGCTGTGGGTGGACAGCGGCCGGGCGCAGGGCGGTCCCGAGGCCGGCCTGCTGGATTCGGCGGAAATGCGCCGCCTCGCCGTGGACTGCGCGGTCGCCCACGCGGTGCGGCTCCTGGCCGTCCATCCCGTCGGCGACTATGCGGTGCACGTCATCGACCCTGCGGGGGCCGCCGGGGCCGCGCTGGCCCCGTTGCTGGAGCAGGGAGCGCTGCGGGAGCCTCCGGCGGCCGGGGCGCAGGGGGTGTCGGACGTGCTGGCGCGGCTGACGCGCCGCGTCGACCTGGTGCAGATGGCGGTGCGCAGCGGCGCCGTGGAGTCGCTGCCGCCGGACCTGGACACCGGTGAGCACCTGCTGATCGTCAACGACTTCCCGCACGGCTTCGACGACCGTGCCGTCACCCAGCTGCGCTACCTCGCGGACGAGGGGCCGTCCGTGGGCGTGCATCTGATGATGGTCGCCGACCGGGAGGACGCCCGGGCGTACGGGCCGGTCCTGGACCCGCTGTGGCGCTCGCTGCTGAGGATCACGCCGGTGCCGGACGATCACCTCGCCGATCCATGGGTGGGGCACGCCTGGACGTACGAGCCCTCTCTGGTGCCGGTGGGCAGCGATGTGATGCGGCAGGTGTTGTGGCAGGTCGGCCAGGCGAGGAAGGCGTACGGCATCTGACGGAGCGACGCCTGGCCTGAACAGGCATTTTGGGTTTCTCTTTACTATTCCTTGGGTCTTCCTGTACCGTCGTGGGAAGTGCCGTACATCCGTACGACGTGCCGGAGGAACAGTGGACGTCTCCCTGACCCTGTGGGTGCTGACCATTCTTGGTCTGTGCGCCCTCATCGCAGCCGACTTCTTCATAGGGGGCCGCAAGCCGCACGAGGTCTCCCTCAAGGAGGCCGGCGTCTGGACGGTCGTCTGGGTCGCCCTGGCCGGGCTCTTCGGGCTGGGGCTCCTGGTCTTCGGCGGCGGGCAGCCCGCCGGCGAGTTCTTCGCGGGCTTCATCACGGAGAAGTCGCTCAGCGTCGACAACCTCTTCGTGTTCGTCCTGATCATGGCGAAGTTCGCGGTGCCGTCGGTGTACCAGCAGCGGGTGCTCATGGTCGGCGTGCTCATAGCCCTGGTCCTGCGGGCCGGCTTCATCGGTGCGGGCGCGGCGATCATCGCCAACTTCTCCTGGGTCTTCTACGTCTTCGGCGCCTTCCTCATCTGGACGGCGTGGAAGCTCATCCAGGAGGCGCGGGGCGACGAGGAGGACGAGGAGTTCGAGGAGAACCGCTTTCTCAAGCTCGTGGAGCGGCGCTTCCCCTCGACCGACCGGTACCACGGCACCAAGCTGTTCGTCGTCGAGAACGGCAAGCGGCTGATGACCCCGATGCTGATCGTCATGCTGGCGATCGGTACGACGGACGTGCTGTTCGCGCTCGACTCCATACCGGCGATCTTCGGCCTCACCCAGGACCCGTACATCGTCTTCACCGCCAACGCCTTCGCCCTCATGGGCCTGCGGCAGCTGTACTTCCTGATAGGCGGCCTGCTGAAGAAGCTGGTCCACCTCTCGTACGGCCTGTCGGTCATCCTCGGCTTCATCGGCGTCAAGCTGGTGCTGCACGCCCTGCACGAGAACGGCGTCGCGGTCCCGGAGATCAGCATCCCGGTCTCGCTCGGCGTCATCTGTGCGGTGCTGGTCGTCACCACCGTCACCAGCCTGCGGGCCTCCGCCCGGCAGGCGCGGGCCGAGGAGGCCGAGGCGGCGGTCGCGGCCGGCGACGAGGCGGAGGCCGGTACGGCCCGGGAGAGCGTCCGCGCCTGACGGCCGGACGCCCGCGGGCCGCGGTCAGGCGGGGGCCGGATCGGCCGCAGCGCCCGTGGCGGGTGCTGGGCGGGTCTCGGGGAGCATCAGGAAGCAGCCCAGGCTGAGCAGGGCGATGCCGGTCAGGTAGACGGCCACGCCCCAGGGCGGGCCGTCGCCCCGGGCCGCCGCGGTCGCCACCAGCGGGGTGGTGGCACCGCCCAGCACCCCGGCCAGGTTGTACCCGACGGCCGCGCCCGTGCAGCGCACCCTGGCGTCGTACAGCTCGGGAAGGTACGCGCCGACGACGCCGAAGGCGGTGGTGAAGGCGAGCATGGCGATGACGAAGCCCAGCAGCATCAGCGGGGGGCGGCCGGTGCGCAGCAGGCCGACCAGCGGGAACATCCACAGCGCGACGGCGGTGCAGCCGAACAGGCACAGGGGGCGGCGCCCGTAACGGTCGCCGAAGAGGGCGATGAAGGGGGTGGCGAGGCCCGAGGCGGCGACCGAGGCCATGATGCAGCCGAGCATCACCGTGCGGTCGACGCCCAGGCGCTCGGTGCCGTAGGACAGGGACCAGGTGGTGACCGTGTAGAAGACGGCGTAACCGATGGACAGCCCGCCGGCGGTGAGCAGGACCAGCCGCCAGTGTCCGCGGACGACCTCGGCGAACGGCTGTGCGGCGCGGGTGCGGCTGGTGGTCAGCTCACGGAAGTCCGGGGTCTCGGTGAGCTGGGCGCGCAGCAGCAGGCCCACGGCGGCCAGGACGCCGGCCGCCCAGAAGGGCACGCGCCAGCCCCAGGAGAGGAACTGGGCGTCGCTGAGGAGGGCCGACAGGGTCAGGGTGATGCCGTTGGCCAGCAGGAAGCCCACGGAGGGGCCGGCCTGGGGGAAGCTCGACCACAGCACGCGGCGGTGGGCGGGGGCGTGCTCGGCGGTCAGCAGGACGGCGCCGCCCCATTCCCCGCCGAGCCCCAGGCCCTGCAGGAAGCGCAGGGCGAGCAGCAGGACGGGCGCGGCGATGCCGATGTCGCGGTAGGTGGGCGCGAAGCCGACCGCGACGGTCGCGAGGCCCGTCAGCAGCAGGGAGGAGATGAGCACCGGACGGCGGCCCAGGCGGTCGCCGATGTGGCCGAAGAGCACGGACCCCACGGGCCGGGCGATGAAGCCGATGCCGAACGTGCCGAAGGCGGCGAGGGTGGCGACGAGGGGGGAGACGGTGGGGAAGAACAGCGGGCCCAGGACGAGGGCGGCCGCGGTGCCGTAGGCGAAGAAGTCGTAGAACTCGATGGCGGTGCCGGCCATGGAGGCGGCCGCCAGGCGGAGCATGGCCGGGGGCGCCGGGGAGCGGTCGCGGTGCATGTACTGCCCAACTTCCCTGCCGGGTGCAGGAAACGGGGCGTGCGGAAGTGTTCCCGGGGGCGCGTGGGGAGGGCGCCGTCCGCCCGCTGTGCGGACGGCGCGCTCCCCCTGGCGCCCCGGGGGGACTCACCAGCCGCGCTCGCGCCACTCCGCGAGGTGCGGGCGCTCGGTGCCCAGGGTGGTGTCGTTGCCGTGGCCCGGGTAGACCCAGGTCTCGTCGGAGAGCTCGCCGAAGATCTTGGTCTCGACGTCGTCGATGAGGCTGGCGAACGCCTTGGGGTCGTCGTGCGTGTTGCCCACGCCGCCGGGGAAGAGGCAGTCGCCGGTGAACACGTGGGCGTGGCCGTGCGGGTCGTCGTAGACCAGCGCGATGCTGCCCGGGGTGTGGCCGACCAGGTGGCGGGCCGTCAGCTCCACCCGGCCGACGCGGATGGTGTCGCCGTCGTCGACGAGCACGTCGGTGGGCACCGGAATGCCCTCGGCGTCCTCGCGGCCCGCGTAGGTGCGGGCGCCGGTGGCGTCCACCACCTCGCGCAGCGCGCCCCAGTGGTCGGCGTGCTGATGGGTCGTCACGACCGAGGTGATGCCGCTGTCGCCGATCAGGGCGAGCAGCGTGTGGGGCTCGGCGGCGGCGTCGATCAGCAGCTGCTCGTCCGTTGCGCGGCAACGCAGCAGATAGGCATTGTTGTTCATCGGCCCGACCGCGACCTTGGAGATCATCAGATCGGCCAACTCGTGTACGTCCGCAGGTCCGCCGACCTCTACTGCTCCGCTGTACGTCATGGGGGCAGCCTATAGCGGAGGCAGAACGGGGAGCGGAGCGCCACCTGCTTCGGGTGCGGGGGCCGTGTCGTCCCGGCGCCCGGCGAGCCAGCACATCAGGGCGGGGGCCGTGCCGGTCACGGTGAGTGGCTCGCCCTCCGCACGGCCGGTGCGCCATGCTCCCCCGTCGGCCGCCTCCAGCCGGAGGGCGGGGACGTCGGGGTGGCCCGTGAAGCGCTCGGCGAGGAAGGCGATCTCCCGGGCGGTGAATTCGGCGGGCAGGTCGGCCGGTTCGTAGCCGATGCCGAGGTCGACGTGGTGCAGCTCGACCTCGATGAGGCGGCGGAAGGGGACGCGGGCGGCGGAGTCGGTCACGCCGTTGCGCAGGGTGACCGTGCGGCCCCAGTCGGCGGGGGCGTCGGTGGTGCGCCGGAAGCGGGCCGCGCTCTCGCGCAGGTCGGCGAGGTGGGTGGCCGCCGGCCGGGCGGCGTCGCGCTCGATGTCGGCGTCGCGCGCCTCGGCGCTCGCGTACATGGGGCGGCCCTCCAGAACGTTCACGAGGGCGTCGGCGTTGCGGGCGAGGTGGGCCAGGACGTGGCCACGGCTCCAGCCGGGAAGCCGTGACGGCCCCGCCACCGCCGCGTTGTCCAGGGTGCCGACCGCGGAGAGCAGCCGGTCGGTCGCTTCGCGTACGGCGTTCAGGTCGTGCACGTGATCGATCATGCGGCCGACGATAGTCCGGTGACCCCTTCGGGTGAAGGAGGTGGATCCCGCCCGTAAATCGAATGCGCGTGCTATATGGTCGGGAGAGGCATTGCTTACGGCATCCGAGTGAACCGAGCTTTGTCAGAGGCCCCCCGTACTCTGGATCGAAGGGGCACGGCGCACCCCGCAGCTCCCCCCAGAGCCGACTCTCAAGAAAGGTGCCGACCGGCGTGGCAGACCGTCTCATCGTCCGTGGCGCTCGCGAGCACAACCTCAAGAACGTCTCGCTCGACCTCCCGCGTGACTCCCTCATCGTGTTCACCGGGCTCTCCGGGTCGGGCAAGTCCTCCCTCGCGTTCGACACGATCTTCGCCGAGGGGCAGCGCCGCTACGTCGAGTCGCTCTCCTCCTACGCACGGCAGTTCCTCGGGCAGATGGACAAGCCCGACGTGGACTTCATCGAGGGCCTGTCCCCGGCCGTCTCCATCGACCAGAAGTCGACCTCGCGCAACCCGCGCTCGACGGTCGGCACCATCACGGAGGTCTACGACTACCTCCGCCTCCTCTTCGCCCGCATCGGCAAGCCGCACTGCCCCGAGTGCGCGCGCCCGATCTCCCGGCAGTCGCCGCAGGCGATCGTCGACCGCGTGCTGGAGCTGCCCGAGGGCAGCCGCTTCCAGGTGCTCTCCCCGCTGGTGCGCGAGCGCAAGGGCGAGTTCGTCGATCTCTTCTCCGACCTGCAGACCAAGGGCTACAGCCGGGCCCGGGTCGACGGCGAGACGATCCAGCTCTCCGACCCGCCCAAGCTGAAGAAGCAGGAGAAGCACACCATCGAGGTGGTCGTCGACCGCCTCACCGTCAAGGACAGCGCCAAGCGCCGGCTGACCGACTCGGTCGAGACCGCGCTGGGCCTGTCCGGCGGCATGGTCATCCTCGACTTCGTCGACCTCGCCGAGGACGACCCCGAGCGCGAGCGGATGTTCTCCGAGCACCTCTACTGCCCGTACGACGACCTCTCCTTCGAGGAGCTGGAGCCGCGCTCCTTCTCCTTCAACTCGCCCTTCGGCGCCTGCCCCGACTGCACCGGCATCGGCACGCGCATGGAGGTCGACCCCGAGCTGATCGTCCCCGACCCGGACAAGAGCCTCGACGAGGGCGCCATCAGCCCCTGGTCGCACGGCCACACCAAGGACTACTTCAGCCGTCTGGTCGGCGCCCTCGCCGGCGAGCTGGGCTTCCGCACGGACATCCCCTGGGCCGGCCTGCCGCAGCGCGCCAAGAAGGCGCTCCTGAACGGCCACCGCACGCAGATCGAGGTCCGCTACCGCAACCGCTACGGGCGCGAGCGCGCGTACACCACGGCCTTCGAGGGCGCGGTCCCGTTCGTCAAGCGGCGCCACTCCGAGGCCGAGAGCGACGCGAGCCGCGAGCGCTTCGAGGGGTACATGCGCGAGGTGCACTGCCCGACCTGTGAGGGCACGCGGCTCAAGCCGATCGTCCTCGCGGTCACCGTGCAGGGCCGCTCCATCGCGGAGGTCTCCGCGATGTCGATCAGCGACTGTGCCGACTTCCTGCGCGACATGAAGCTCACCGGCCGCGAGAAGAAGATCGCCGAGCGGGTGCTCAAGGAGGTCAACGAGCGGCTGAAGTTCCTCGTCGACGTCGGCCTGGACTACCTCTCGCTCAACCGCGCCGCGGGCACCCTCTCCGGCGGCGAGGCGCAGCGCATCCGGCTCGCCACGCAGATCGGCTCCGGGCTGGTGGGCGTGCTCTACGTCCTGGACGAGCCCTCCATCGGCCTGCACCAGCGGGACAACCACCGCCTCATCGAGACCCTCGTCCGCCTGCGCGACATGGGCAACACCCTCATCGTCGTCGAGCACGACGAGGACACCATCAAGGTCGCCGACTGGGTCGTCGACATCGGCCCGGGCGCCGGCGAGCACGGCGGCAAGGTCGTCCACAGCGGTCCCCTCAAGGAGCTGCTGAGCAGCGAGGCGTCGATGACCGGGCAGTACCTGTCCGGCAAGCGGTCGATCCCCACCCCGGACATCCGCCGGCCCGTCGACGGCTCGCGGCGGCTGACGGTGCGCGGCGCGCGCGAGAACAACCTGCGCGACATCGACGTGTCCTTCCCGCTCGGGGTGCTCACGGCCGTCACCGGCGTCTCCGGTTCCGGTAAGTCGACGCTGGTCAACGACATCCTGTACACCCACCTGGCGCGCGAGCTCCAGGGCGCCCGGGCGGTCCCCGGCCGGCACACGCGCGTGGACGGCGACGACCTGGTCGACAAGGTCGTGCACGTCGACCAGTCGCCCATCGGCCGGACGCCCCGCTCCAACCCGGCGACGTACACCGGCGTCTTCGACCACGTCCGCAAGCTGTTCGCCGAGACGATGGAGGCGAAGGTGCGCGGCTACCTGCCGGGCCGCTTCTCCTTCAACGTCAAGGGCGGCCGCTGCGAGAACTGCTCCGGCGACGGCACGATCAAGATCGAGATGAACTTCCTGCCGGACGTGTACGTGCCGTGCGAGGTCTGCCACGGGGCGCGCTACAACCGGGAGACCCTGGAGGTCCACTACAAGGGCAAGTCCATCGCCGAGGTGCTGGACATGCCGATCGAGGAGGCGCTGAGCTTCTTCGAGGCCGTGCCGACCATCGCCCGGCACCTGCGCACCCTCCACGACGTGGGCCTGGGCTACGTACGACTGGGCCAGTCCGCGCCGACGCTCTCCGGCGGCGAGGCACAGCGCGTGAAGCTCGCGAGCGAGCTGCAGAAGCGGTCGACGGGGCGGACGGTGTACGTCCTGGACGAGCCGACCACCGGTCTGCACTTCGAGGACATCAGCAAGCTGATCTCCGTGCTGTCCGGTCTCGTCGACAAGGGCAACACCGTGATCGTCATCGAGCACAACCTCGATGTGATCAAGACGGCCGACTGGGTCGTCGACATGGGCCCGGAGGGCGGTGCGGGCGGCGGCCTCGTGGTCGCGGAGGGCACGCCGGAGGAGGTCGCCGCGATCCCGGCCAGCCACACCGGAAAGTTCCTGCGGGAGATGCTCGGCGACCGCGTCAGCGACGCGTCCTCGTCCCCGGCGCCGGCGAAGAAGGCCGCTGCGAAGCGGGCGCCGGCGAAGAAGACGGTGGCGGCGAAGGCCGGTACGGCGAAGAAGACGGTCTCGGCGCGGACCACGGCCGCGCAGAAGGCCACGGCCGCGAAGAAGACGGTCGCCGCGAAGAAGGCGCCCGCCGCCAAGAAGGCGACGACGCGGTCCCGCAAGGCGTAGCGGACCGTCGCCCGGCCGCGCCCGGCCCGGCAACTACCGGGCCCCCGCCGCCGGGCCCCGGCCACTGGCCCCGGACCTCGCGGGCGCCGGCGCCACCGGGCCGGCCGCTGCGGTGGCCGCGGACGCGTGACGCCGTACCAGTGGCCGGCCGGGGATTGTCCCGGCCGGCCGCAGACGCGTTTCGGACCGCGGCCGCCGGCGGCGCCCTGACGCGCCTGCGTCGGTGGCCGGTCCTGTCCGGCCGCGGCGGTGCTGCTCGTGCCGGTGGGCGGTCCGCTACCGCAGTCGTGGCGTCCTGGCGCGCCTGCGGCATGTGGCTGCTCCCCGTCGGCCGCGGCAGTGCTGTTCGCCCCGGTGGGCGGTCCGCTACCGTCGTGGCGCCCTGGCGCGCCTGCGGCTGTGGCTGCCCCGTCGGCCGCGGTCCCCGTCGGCCGCGGCGGTGCTGCTCGCGCCGACGGGCTTACCGGCCCCCGTCACCCAGTTCCGTCGCGTACGGAGGTTCCGCCCCCGCCCGTGAGCAGGTGACGGCGGCCGCCCGGGCGGCGAAGTCCAGGACCGCCTGCCAGGTGGCTCCGTCCAGGGTGGCGAGGGCCTCGGGGGAGAGGGCGCTCAGGCCCGCCAGCCGGTGCAGCAGCGCCGCGTTCACGGTGTCGCCCGCGCTGATCGTGTCCGCGACGTCCACCCGGTGCGCCGGGACCTCGTACGCGCCGCCCGACCGCGTGTGGACGCTCACGCCCTCACCGCCCCGCGTCACCACCACCGCCGCAGGCCCCGCAGCGAGCCAGCCGGTGACGTCCCCGCCCAGCCACGCCGCGTCCTCCGCCGACACCTTCAGCAGGGACACGTACGGCAGCCACGAGTGGAAGCGGGCGCGGTAGGCGTCGGCGTCCGGGATGAGGCCGGCGCGGATGTTGGGGTCGAGCAGGGTGAACACCCCGCGCCGGGACTCGCGCCGCAGCAGCGCCTCGTACGCGCTCGCCCCGGGCTCCAGGACCAGCGAGCACGTTCCCAGGCACAGCGCCCGCGTTCCGTCGGGGAGCGCGTCGGGCAGGGCGAAGAGCCGGTCCGCGGTGCCGTCGGCGTAGAAGCCGTAGCCCGCCGAGCCGTCCGCGCCGACGGCCGCCACCGCCAGCGTCGTCGGCTCCGGGCCGCGCTGGACCAGCGACAGGTCGACGCCCGCCACCCGCAGCCCGCCCAGCAGCGCCTCGCCGAAGGCGTCCACCGACACCCGTGAGCAGAAGGCGGTGGCCGTGCCCAGCCGGCCCAGGGCGAGGGCGGTGTTGTACGGGCCGCCGCCGCACCGCGGCAGCAGGGCCGGCAGGCCACCGTCGCCCCCGGGACCGTCCGGCACGAGGTCGATCAGGGCTTCTCCGGCGACGACGATCACGGGGCTGGTCCTCTCGGTAAGCGGAGCAACTTCTGCCGGTATTGTCGCTACGTCGTATCGCCGCATCACCGTTTCCCCGTTGGAGCTCCCATGTCCGGCCCCTCTGCTTCCTCGGCGTCCCGCCGCACCGTGCTCCGCGGAGCCGCTCTGGCCGGCGCTGCCGGGCTCGGGGCCGCGGCCTGCTCCGGCGCCGCGGGCGGCACCCGGGGACCCGCCGTGCCCACCGCGCCGGTGGACCTGGGGGCGGCGGGCGAGGTGCCCGTGGGCGGGGCCCGGCTCTTCCGCGAGCAGAAGCTGGTCGTCTCGCAGCCCGCCGCGGGGGAGTACAAGGCGTTCAGCGCCGTGTGCACGCACGCCGGCTGCGTCGTGGACAAGGTCGAGGACGGCAAGGTCAGCTGCCCCTGCCACGGCAGCACGTTCGACGCCACCACCGGCAAGGTGCTCCAGGGCCCCGCCGGCGCACCCCTGCCCACCGTCCCCGTCAAGGCGGACGGCGGCAAGCTCATCGCGGGCCCGGACGCCTGACCGCGCGGAACGGGGCGGCTACGACCAGTCCCAGGCGATCCCCAGGATGCCCGGCCGCACGCCCTGTTCCACCAGGTGCACCCCCCGGTGCCGCCCCGTGAGCGTCAGCTCCTGCTGCCCGCAGCGCGGCGCCCCCGCCGAGGTCTGGCTGAAGCGGCGGCAGCGCACCGGCAGGGCCGCGTCGTCGAAGCGCACCTGCAGGACGTACTGTCCGCCCGCGAAGCTGAACCCGCGGACGTACTCGCTGCTCGCACCGCCTGTGCCGTCCTCGAAGCCGTAGCCGAAGACATGGGTGTCACCGGCCCGCAGCCGGGTGTCGAAGAGCAGCTCGGCGACGAGCACTCCGGTCGCCTCGTCCCAGCGGAGGCGGCCCACCCGGCAGTTCTCGGTGGCCCGCACGGCCACCCGCCCCGGATCGCAGCCCTCGTCGCCGTGGTGGATGGCCACGTAGCGGTCCACGCCGTCGCGGTGCGCCCGCACCACGTGCTGCGACGTACGGCTGCGCAGCTCGCGCCGCGCACCGACGAGCACCCGCTCCAGCTGGCAGACGGTGTGCAGCCCGCCGTCCTCCGGCGACTCCAGGTCCGTCAGCAACCGGTGCACGGTCCGGGACTCCTCCACCAGCGAGCGGTAGGAGCGGGCCGCCGGCCGTTCCGCGGCGGGCCGCCCGGCGGGCTCCAGCAGCAGCCGGGTCAGGGCCTGCGCGGGCAGTTCCAGCACCTCCTCCAGCATCCGCACGGCCCGCAGGGATTCGGGGCGGCGGGGCCGGCGGGCACCCTGCTGCCAGTAACTCAGGCTCGTCACGCCGACCTTCACGCCGCGCTGCGCCAGCCGGTGCTGGACGCGGTGCAGGGCGAGCCCGCGCGCCGACAGCGCCGTGCGCAGGGCCAGGTGGAACGGGCCCGTGCGCAGCGCCTGCGCCAGTTCGGCCTCGGCAGCGCGTGTGCCGCTGGGTGCCATTCGCTCGCTCCTTCGTGAGGCTTCGTGGCGAAGCTCCTCCGCTGCGGACGCCGCGGCACGTGCCGCACGGCCCTTTTATGCAACGGTCCTCTGTAAATCCCCCTGTAAAGCCCCGTGTTGCCCGTGAATGTTCACGAACGGCGAGATGGACGCCGGGGGCCGGGAGCGTTGCATTCCTCCTGGGCGGGCATCGGCCGTTCACATGCACGCCGCCCCGTTCACACCACGTCCCTGCGCGGTATTGAAGCCGGTTGACCAGTCCCCGACAACACCCGATGCTCCTCACACGCGTCCGGACGCGCTCCTCCACCACAACCCCCCGCCACGGGAGGAACGCACATGACCCGTGCCCCGGCATCGGCGAACGAAGGAAAGACCCGCATACGCGGCAGACGGCTGTCCCTGGCGGCTCTCGTCGCCTCCGCCCTGCTCGTCGTCCCCACAACGGCGACCGCGGCGGCCGGCGAACAGCACGCCCTGCACGCGGCCAACAGACTCAACATCTCGATGCAGGCGCAGCAGCAGACGAACTGGTGCTGGGCCGCGTCCGGCAACACCATCACCACCTGGATGGGCCGCACCTACAGCCAGAACCAGTTCTGCAACGCCGCGTTCAACCGCACCCAGGGCACGACGTGCCCCAACAACCAGGCCACCCTCGGCAACGTCCAGAACGCCCTCGCCTGGGCCGGCATCAACCGGGGCTCGTACGTCAGCGGCTGGCTGCGCTACGCGACCGTGAAGGCGGAGATCGACGCGGGCCGCCCCGTCGAGACCCGCATCGGATGGCAGTCCGGCGGCGGCCACATGCACGTCCTCTACGGGTATGACGACGCGGGCAGCCTCGTCTACTGGGGCGACCCCTGGCCCTCCAGCAACCGCTACAACTGGGCGTCCCACGACTGGTACGTCAGCAACAGCCAGTTCGCCTGGACCCACTCCCTCTACCGGATCGGGGCGTGAGGACCATGACGAACCGCGACCACTCCCGGCGCAACGCGGCCCGTGCGGCGGCCGCAGGCGCCCTGACCGCCGCGCTGCTCGGCCTCGCCCCCCTGGCGCACGCCGCGCCGCCGTCCACCCCCGCCCCGCCCCCGGCCGCAGGACTCGCCGAGGCCCACGACGCGGCGGCGGCACCCGCGAACCTGGAGACCCTCTCGCGCTTCTTCGCCCGCGACGGTGCCATCGCCCCGGGCCGGGCGAAGCCGCGGATCGAGGGCGCGACGGTGCCCGTGTACACGCTCGCGCCGGAGTTCGTGGCCGGCCGGGACGGGGCCGCCATCGCCTCGCTCGACTTCCTCGCCAGCACGGCGGTGGCGGCCGACGGGCAGCGGGCCTCGGTGTGGACCGTCCGTACCGGGGGCGGCTGGAAGGTCGTCAACATCGCCACCGGTGACGACGAGACACGCTACGCAGCCGAGGGCGCCCGCAGGCTCGGCGGCGGCACCGTCTTCCGCGAGCCCCAGATCAACGCCTGGTACGTGCAGCGCGGCGACCGCGTCCTGCCGCTCGACGAGGACGCCGTCCGCGCGATCGGCGACGGGGGCACCACCGTCGAGGCGTACCGGGCCCGCGTGCACGAGCAGTACGGCGACAAGCTGCCCGGCTCCGCCTATGCGAAGAAGGGCGTGGCCGGCGGCTTCGAGGAGCACGCCGGAAGCACCGAGAACACGAAGAAGTCCGTCGCATCGGTGGCCGATGCGGACCGGCCGGCGACCGCGGCGCCCCAGGGCGACGACGGACCGCCGGCCGCGGCCACCCTCGCGGCGGCCGGAGGGGCGGCGGCCCTGGCCCTCGGCCTGGGAACCGTCGCGGTGCGCAGGTTCCGGCGCCGCTGACGGGCCCGGACCCCCCAGGGCCCCCGCGGCCCCTGAGGGCCACCCCCGCCCCGTCCCCCGCTCCGGCCCCGGCAGCCACCACTGCCGGGGCCGGAGCAGCTCCGTCCGCGGCCCCGCCCCCGGCCGCCCACGGGGCGACGGATTGTCACTGCCCGCAAGTAGGGTGTGTGACATGGCCGACCCCAGCAGCTACCGACCCAAGCCGGGACAGATCCCCGACTCGCCCGGGGTCTACAGATTCCGCGACGAGCACGGGCGCGTGATCTACGTCGGGAAGGCGAAGAGCCTGCGCCAGAGGCTCTCCTCGTACTTCCAGGACCTCGCCGGCCTGCACCCGCGCACCCGCACCATGGTCACCACGGCCGCCTCCGTGGAGTGGACCGTGGTCTCCACCGAGGTCGAGGCGCTCCAGCTCGAATACTCCTGGATCAAGGAGTACGACCCGCGGTTCAACGTGAAGTACCGCGACGACAAGAGCTACCCCTCCCTCGCGGTCACCATGGGCGAGGAGTTCCCCCGCGTCCAGGTCATGCGCGGCCCCAAGAAGAAGGGTGTGCGCTACTTCGGCCCGTACGCCCACGCCTGGGCCATCCGCGAGACCGTCGACCTGATGCTGCGCGTCTTCCCCGTACGCACCTGCTCGGCGGGGGTGTTCAAGCGCTCCGCCCAGATCGGCCGCCCCTGTCTGCTCGGCTACATCGGCAAGTGCTCGGCCCCCTGCGTCGGCCGCGTCACCGCCGAGGAGCACCGCGAACTGGCCGAGGAGTTCTGCGACTTCATGGCCGGCCGTACGGGCGCGTACATCCGTCGTTTGGAACGGCAGATGCAGGATGCCGCCGAGGAGATGGAGTACGAGAAGGCGGCCCGGCTGCGGGACGACATAGAGGCGCTCCGCCGCGCCCTGGAGAAGAACGCCGTCGTCCTGGCCGACGCCACCGACGCCGACCTGATCGCGGTCGCCGAGGACGAACTCGAAGCCGCCGTGCAGATCTTCCACGTCCGCGGCGGCCGGGTGCGTGGCCAGCGCGGCTGGGTCACCGACAAGGTCGAGGCCGTCGACACCGCCGGGCTCGTCGAGCACGCCCTGCAGCAGCTCTACGGCGAGGAGAGCGGCGACGCGGTCCCCAAGGAGGTGCTGGTGCCCGCCCTGCCCGAGCCGTCCGGGCCCGTCGTCCAGTGGCTGACCGAGCGCCGCGGCGCCCGCGTGGACCTGCGCATCCCCCAGCGCGGCGACAAGAAGGACCTGATGGCCACCGTCCAGCGCAACGCCCAGCAGGCGCTCGTGCTGCACAAGACCAAGCGCGCCTCCGACCTCACCACCCGCTCCCGGGCCCTGGAGGAGATCGCCGAGGCCCTCGGCCTGGACTCCGCGCCGCTGCGCATCGAGTGCTTCGACATCTCCCACCTGCAGGGGCAGGACGTGGTGGCGTCCATGGTCGTCTTCGAGGACGGCCTGGCCCGCAAGAGCGAGTACCGCCGCTTCCAGATCAAAGGCTTCGCCGGACAGGACGACGTGCGGTCCATGCACGAGGTCGTCGGCCGGCGCTTCCGCCGCTACCTCGCGGAGAGCCTGAAGACGGGGGAGCTGACGCACGAGACGGACGGCGAGGTGCCGGCCGAGGCCGACGACCGGCCCAAGCGCTTCGCCTACCCGCCCCAGCTCGTCGTCGTCGACGGCGGCAAGCCGCAGGTCGCCGCCGCCCAGCGGGCGCTCGACGAGCTCGGCGTCACCGACGTGGCCGTCTGCGGCCTGGCCAAGCGGCTGGAGGAGGTCTGGCTGCCGGACGACGACGACCCGGTCGTCCTGCCGCGCACCAGCGAGGGCCTCTACCTCCTGCAGCGCGTCCGCGACGAGGCGCACCGCTTCGCCATCTCCTACCAGCGCAGCAAGCGCACCAAGACCCTCAGGGCCGGTCCGCTCGACACGGTGCCCGGCCTCGGCAGCACCCGCAAGCAGGCCCTGCTGAAACACTTCGGCTCGGTCAAGCGGCTGCGGGCCGCGACCATCGAGCAGATCTGCGAGACACCCGGCATCGGCCGCAAGACGGCCGAGACGATCGCCGCGGCGCTCGCTGCGGCAGCCCCGCCCGCCCCTGCCGTCAACACGGCGACGGGCGAGATCATGGACGACGCGGAGGAATGATGGACCTGGCCGCACAGGACGGCTCCCGCGGACGGCGCGCCGACCGGCGCCGCCCGCGGTCCGGGCCGTCGGCCCGGGAAAGCCGCAGTATGGAAGAGAGGACGGCGCCGGCGGCGCCGTCGGCAGAACGGGGGAAGACAGCATGAACGTGACCGACCGGGACGGAGCAAAGGTGAGTACGGGCACGACGGCGGATGCGACCGGCGAGGCAGCGGGCATCCCGGAGCTGGTGATCATCTCCGGCATGTCGGGGGCGGGGCGCAGCACCGCCGCCAAGTGTCTGGAGGACCTGGGCTGGTTCGTGGTGGACAACCTGCCGCCCGCACTGATCCCCACCATGGTGGACCTCGGCGCCCGCTCGCAGGGCAACGTGGCCCGCATCGCCGTGGTCGTGGACGTGCGCGGCCGCCGCTTCTTCGACAACCTCCGCGAGTCCCTGGCGGACCTCGCGGCGAAGAAGGTCAAGCGCCGGGTGATCTTCCTGGAGGCGTCCGACGACGCCCTGGTGCGCCGCTTCGAGTCGGTGCGCCGCCCGCACCCGCTGCAGGGTTCCGGCCGCATCGTCGACGGCATCGCCGCCGAGCGCGACCTGCTGCGCGAGCTGCGGGGCGACGCCGACCTGGTCATCGACACCTCCAGCCTCAACGTCCACGAGCTGCGCGCCAAGATGGACGCCCAGTTCGCCGGCGAGGAGGAGCCGGAGCTGCGCGCCACCGTCATGTCGTTCGGCTTCAAGTACGGCCTGCCCGTCGACGCCGACCTCGTGGTCGACTGCCGCTTCCTGCCGAACCCGCACTGGGTCCCGGAGCTGCGGCCCTTCACCGGCCTCAACGAGGAGGTCTCGGGCTACGTCTTCAACCAGCCCGGCGCCAAGGAGTTCCTCGACCGCTACACCGAGCTCCTGCAGCTCATCGCCGCCGGCTACCGCCGCGAGGGCAAGCGGTACGTGACGATCGCGGTCGGCTGCACCGGCGGCAAGCACCGCTCCGTCGCCATGTCCGAGAAGCTCGCCCACCGACTCGTCTCGGAGGGTGTCGAGACCGTCGTCGTCCACCGGGACATGGGGCGCGAGTGACCGGCCGCACCTCCCGGATGCGCCGCGTCGGCAGACTGGTCCCCGGCCGCCGGCGCGGCGCCGAGGGCCGCCCGGGCCGTGGCGCGCAGCCCAAGGTCGTCGCCCTCGGCGGCGGCCACGGGCTGTCCGCCTCCCTCGCCGCGCTCCGCCGGATCACCGGCGACCTCACGGCCGTCGTCACCGTCGCCGACGACGGCGGCTCCAGCGGCCGGCTCCGCCAGGAGCTGGGTGTGCTGCCCCCGGGCGACCTGCGCAAGGCCCTCGCGGCGCTGTGCGGCGACGACGACTGGGGCCAGACGTGGGCCCGCGTGATCAAGCACCGCTTCGAGAGCCAGGGGGAGCTGCACGGCCACGCCGTCGGCAACCTCCTCATCGTCGCCCTCTGGGAGCAGCTGGGCGACCACGTGCAGGCCCTGGACCTGGTCGGCAAGCTGCTCGGCGCGCACGGCCGGGTGCTGCCCATGTCGGCGGTCCCGCTGGAGCTCCAGGCGCTCGTCCGCGGCCACGACCCGGCCGCGCCCGACGCGGTCACCACCGTGCGCGGCCAGGCCACCGTGGCCCTCACCCCCGGCGAGGTGCAGTCCGTGCACGTCGTCCCCGAGGACCCGCCGGCGGTCCCCGAGGCCGTCGAGGCGGTGCTGGACGCGGACTGGGTGGTGCTCGGCCCGGGCTCCTGGTTCTCCTCCGTCATCCCGCACCTGCTGGTGCCCGAGCTGCTGCAGGCCCTGCAGGAGACCAAGGCCCGCCGCGTGCTGTCGTTGAACCTCGCACCGCAGCCCGGGGAAACCGATGGCTTCTCCCCGCAGCGTCATTTGGAGGTTTTGGCCCGACACGCCCCTAAACTCGCCCTGGACGTGGTGCTGGCCGACGAGGCCGCCGTGCCCGACCGGGACAGCCTCACGGACGCCGCCAAGCGCCTGGGGGCGACGGTCGAGCTGGCGCCGGTCGCCTCCCCCGACGGCTGCCCGACGCACGACCCGGAGCTGTTGGCCGCCGCGTACGACCGTATTTTTCGGATGCATGGAAGGATCGGCCCATGGCGATGACGGCAGCGGTGAAGGACGAAATCTCCCGGCTTCCCGTCACCCGGACCTGCTGCCGGAAAGCGGAGGTCTCGGCGATCCTGCGGTTCGCGGGCGGGCTGCACCTGGTCAGCGGACGCATCGTGATCGAGGCGGAGCTGGACACCGGGATCGCGGCCCGGCGGCTGCGCAAGGACATCCTGGAGATCTTCGGACACGCCTCCGACCTGGTGGTGATGGCCCCCGGCGGGCTGCGCCGCGGCAGCCGGTACGTGGTGCGGGTGGTGGCGGGCGGTGACCAGCTGGCGCGCCAGACCGGACTGGTCGACGGCCGCGGCCGGCCGATCCGCGGACTGCCTCCGCAGGTCGTCTCCGGTGCCACCTGTGACGCGGAGGCCGCCTGGCGGGGCGCCTTCCTCGCCCACGGTTCGCTCACCGAGCCCGGTCGTTCCTCCTCCCTGGAGGTGACGTGCCCGGGCCCGGAGGCGGCGCTGGCGCTCGTCGGGGCGGCCCGCAGACTGCAGATCGCCGCCAAGGCCCGCGAGGTGCGCGGCGTGGACCGCGTCGTCGTCCGGGACGGTGATGCGATCGGCGCGCTGCTGACGCGGCTCGGCGCCCACGAGTCCGTGCTGGCCTGGGAGGAGCGGCGGATGCGCCGCGAGGTGCGGGCCACCGCCAACCGCCTGGCCAACTTCGACGACGCCAACCTGCGCCGCTCGGCGCGGGCCGCCGTCGCCGCGGGCGCGCGCGTCCAGCGGGCCCTGGAGATCCTCGGCGAGGAGGTGCCCGAGCACCTCGCCGCCGCCGGCCGGCTGCGCATGGAGCACAAGCAGGCATCGCTGGAGGAGCTCGGCGCCCTCGCCGACCCGCCGCTGACCAAGGACGCCGTCGCCGGCCGGATCCGCCGCCTGCTGGCCATGGCCGACAAGCGCGCGCAGGACCTGGGCATCCCCGGCACGGAGTCGAACCTCTCCGACCTGTCCGACCTGTCCGAGGAGATGGCCGAGGGCATGGTCGGCTGACGCCCGGGCCGCCTTCCGGCCGCCGGGGCGCCCCGTCACCGCCCCGTAAACGCCCCCGTCATCCCTGAGGAGACGGGGGCGCCGTGGTGCGGGGTCCGGCGCGAATCGCACCGTTGACATGATCATGAAGGGGCTACAGCCTGACCTCCGTGCACCGACGTGGCAGTCGACAGCAAGGGGGGCTCATGAGACGCAGAAGAACGGGATCGGCGGTCGCGGTCGTCTCGCTGTTACTCGGCGGACCGGCCGTGGCGTCCGCCGCCCAGGCACAGCCGGCCGCGAACACCGCCGCCGCGCCGCAGCCCGGCGCCGACGCACTGGCGGTATGGACCGCCGAGGTCACCAGCGCCCAGGTCCCGATCCTGCTCAGGGCCGGCACCGACGGCCACGAACTGGGCGAACGCATCACCGACGGCAAGAAGGCGGCCGTCGAGCTCCACCTCACCGCCCCGCAGGCCGAGGAGCTGCGCCGGCAGGGCATCGCCCTCACCGAGAAGCGCCCGGCCCGCCCCCAGGGCCTCGGGCCCCAGGGCGACGGGGTCTTCCGCCCGTACAGCGGCGCCCACGGGCTCCGGCAGGAGCTCCTCGACACCTCCGCCGCACACCGCTCCCTCACCAAGCTCGTCAGCCTCGGCCGGACCACGCGCGGGCAGGACATCCTCGCCCTCAAGGTCTCCAAGGACGCCGGTGCCCGGGCCGACGGCGCCAAGCCCGCCGTGCTCTACATGTCCAACCAGCACGCCCGCGAGTGGATCACCCCCGAGATGACCCGGCGGCTGATGCACCACTACCTCGACGGCTACGGCAAGGACGACCGCATCACGAAGATCGTCGACAGCACCGAGCTGTGGTTCGTCCTCTCCGCCAACCCCGACGGCTACGACTTCACCTTCGAAAGCCCCGCCAACCGGCTCTGGCGCAAGAACCTCCGCGACAACAACGGCGACGGGAAGATCACCCCCGGCGACGGCGTCGACCTCAACCGCAATTTCTCCTACAAGTGGGGCTACGACAACGAGGGTTCGTCCCCGCGCCCCGCCTCCGAGACCTACCGTGGCCCCGCCGCCGGATCCGAACCCGAGACCAAGGCCCTGGATGCCTTCCAGAAGAGCCACCGCTTCACCTACGCGGTCAACTACCACTCGGCCGCCGAACTGCTCCTCTACGGCGTCGGCTGGCAGGTGGCCACCCCCACCCCCGACGACGTCCTCTACAAGGCGCTGGCCGGCACCCCGGAGAAGTCCGCGATCCCCGGCTACCACCCCCAGCTCTCCTCCGAGCTGTACACCACCAACGGCGAGGCCGACGGCCACGCGGCCAACGTCAACGGCACGATGATGTTCACCCCCGAGATGGCGACCTGTCAGACGGCCTCCCGGGTGGACCCGGCCGACCGCTGGGACCCGGCCGCCTGCTCTTCCGTCTTCACCTTCCCCGACGACGAGAAGCTGATCCAGCAGGAGTTCACCAAGAACATCCCCTTCGCCCTCTCCGTCGCCGAGACCGCGGCCCACCCCGACCGTCCTTCCTCCGCGGTCGGCCTCGCGGCAGCCGACTTCACCCCGCACGCCTTCACCACCTCCTACGCCCGCGGCAAGGCCCAGACCGTCGCCGTCACCGCCCGCAAGAGCCTGCGCGACAAGCACCTGAACTACCGCATCGACGGCGGCCGCACGCACACCGAGGAGCTACGGGCCTGGGACGGCGGCGACCGTTACGGCGGCGAGGACAACATCCGCTTCGACCAGTACCGCGCCGCGGTCGAAGGGGCCCGGCCCGGCTCCACCGTCAGCGTCTGGTTCACCGGCCGCACCAGCGAGGGCCGGGCGACCGCCAGCGAACCCTTCACCTACACCGTGGCGGAGCACGCCGTGGCCGGGCCTTCCCGCGCCGACACCCTGGTCATTGCCGACGAGGGCGGCTCCGGCGCCGCCCGCCACACCGCCGCCTACGTCAAGGCCCTCGCCGACAACGGCCGCAAGGCCGCCGTCTGGGACGTCGCCCGGCAGGGCGCACCCGACGCCCTGGGCGTCCTCGGGGCCTTCGACACCGTCCTGTGGTACTCCGGCGCCGCCCGCCCCGACGGCGCCACCCTGCTCGCCGTCCGGGACTTCGTCAACGAGGGCGGCAAGCTGATCACCGCCGGAGTCCGGGCGGGCGGCAGCTCCAAGGTCGGTCCCGCCGACACCGACGACTTCAGCCAGTACTACCTGGGCGCGGGCACGCGGACCTCGCACCCCGCCCCGCCCCGCTTCACCGGCACCGGCGAGCTCACCGGCACCACGGCGTCGCTGGCCGGGGCCGGTGGCGGAGCGCTGGAGGCGGGCGGTGCCTACCGGCCCGTCTCCGAGGAGCTGCCGCCCGACGCCTTCCCGCAGTTCCGCAGCGCGGCCGCGGGCCATTACGGCGCGTCACCGGCCGACGCTCCCCGGAGGGTCACCCTCGGTGACGACCGGACCGGTGCCGGGCCGGTGGCGGCCGTCACTACGCGTGACACCGCCCTCCTCGGCTTCGGCCTGGAGAACGTCCCGGACCCCCGCGAGCGCGCCGGGCTCATCGGTGCCGCACTGCGCGCAATTGGCGGCTGACAAACCGCCCCATTCCGGACGGCGTCCTCGCTCGTTCGGGCCCCCGACCGCTCGTTCGATCCCAGGCGCCCCATGGGCGGCGGAGCAGCGCCGCCAATGTCACGTACCTCCCTTGTTAGAGGTAGGGTCGGTGGTGGTCGGGGACATCCCATTACAGCCGCCGGCGGACAGCCCGGCACACCAACGAGGAGATCGGTTCGTGACGATCCGCGTAGGCATCAACGGCTTTGGCCGTATCGGTCGTAACTACTTCCGCGCGCTCCTGGAGCAGGGTGCGGACATCGAGATCGTCGGTGTCAACGACCTGACCGACAACGCCACCCTGGTGCACCTCCTGAAGTACGACACCATCCTGGGTCGCCTCAAGCAGGAAGTCAGCCACACCGACGACTCGATCACCGTCGGCAACCAGACCTTCAAGACGATGGCCGAGCGTGACCCGGCCGCCCTCCCGTGGGGCGAGCTCGGCGCCGACATCGTCATCGAGTCGACCGGCATCTTCACCAAGCGCGAGGACGCGGCCAAGCACCTGGCCGCCGGCGCGAAGAAGGTCCTCATCTCGGCCCCGGCCAAGAACGAGGACATCACCATCGTGATGGGCGTCAACCACGAGAAGTACGACGCGGCCAACCACCACGTCATCTCCAACGCCTCCTGCACCACCAACTGCGTGGCGCCGATGGCCAAGGTGCTCGACGAGAGCTTCGGCATCGTCAAGGGCATGATGACCACGGTCCACGCGTACACCAACGACCAGCGCATCCTGGACTTCCCGCACTCCGACCTGCGTCGCGCCCGCGCCGCGGCGGAGAACATCATCCCGACCTCGACGGGTGCCGCCAAGGCCACCGCCCTGGTCCTCCCGCAGCTGAAGGGCAAGCTGGACGGCATCGCCATGCGCGTCCCGGTCCCCACCGGCTCGGTCACCGACCTCGTCCTGGAGCTGGACCGCGAGGTCAGCAAGGAAGAGATCAACGCCGCCTTCCAGAAGGCCGCCGACGGTCCGCTCAAGGGCGTCCTGGAGTACACCGAGGACGCGATCGTCTCCTCGGACATCGTCAACTGGCCGGCCTCCTGCACCTTCGACTCCTCCCTGACCATGGTCCAGGGCAAGCAGGTCAAGGTCGTCGGCTGGTACGACAACGAGTGGGGCTACTCCAACCGCCTGGTGGACCTGACCGTCTTCGTCGGCGGCCAGCTCTGACCACCCCCTGACGCGACTGCCACAGGCAACGGGATGTAGATGTAGGGGACGGGGCTCGTACGACGCGATGGTGCGCCGTACGGGCCCCGTCCCATGACTGACCCTCATGGATCCCCCAGCGACCGCTGGGAGGTGCCCCCAACCGGAGTCACTGCATGAAGACGATCGACGAACTGATCCAGGACGGCGTCACGGGCAAGCGGGTGTTCGTCCGCGCCGACCTGAACGTCCCCCTCGACGGCACCACCATCACGGACGACGGCCGCATCCGCGCCGTCGCGCCGACCATCGCCAAGCTCGCCGAGGCGGGCGCGAAGGTGATCGTCGCCTCCCACCTGGGCCGTCCCAAGGGCGCCCCGGACCCCCAGTTCTCCCTGGCCCCCGCCGCCGTGCGGCTGGGCGAGATCCTGGGCAAGAACGTCTCGTTCGCCACCGACACGGTCGGTGACAGCGCGAAGGCCACCGTTGCCGCTCTGGGCGACGGCGAGGTCACGCTGCTGGAGAACCTCCGTTTCAACGCGGGCGAGACCAGCAAGGACGACGCGGAGCGCGGCGCCTTCGCCGACGCCCTCGCGTCGCTGGCCGACCTCTACGTGGGCGACGGCTTCGGTGCGGTGCACCGCAAGCACGCCTCGGTCTACGACCTCCCGGCGCGCCTGCCCCAGGCCGCCGGCGATCTGATCGCCACCGAGGTCGGCGTCCTGAAGAAGCTCACCGACGACGTCCAGCGCCCCTACGTGGTGGTCCTGGGCGGCGCCAAGGTCTCCGACAAGCTGGGCGTCATCGACAACCTGCTGGAGAAGGCCGACCGGATCCTCATCGGCGGCGGCATGTCGTACACCTTCCTCAAGGCCAAGGGCCACGAGGTCGGCATCTCGCTGCTGCAGGAGGACCAGATCCCGGTCTGCCTGGAGTACCTGGCCCGCGCCGAGAAGCGCGGCGTGGAGTTCGTCCTCCCCGTGGACGTCCTGGTCTCGGCCGACTTCCCGGACCTGAAGACCAAGGCTCCGGCCAACCCGGAGCTCGTCGCCTCGGACGCCATCCCGGCGGACAAGGAGGGCCTGGACATCGGCCCGAAGACGCGCGAGCTCTACGCCTCGAAGCTCGCCGACGCGGGCACGGTGTTCTGGAACGGCCCGATGGGCGTCTTCGAACACCCCGACTACGCGAACGGCACCCGCGCCGTCGCCCAGGCACTGCTCGACTCGGCCGGCTTCACCGTCGTCGGTGGTGGCGACTCGGCCGCGGCCGTGCGCATCCTGGGCTTCGACGAGAACGCCTTCGGCCACATCTCGACCGGCGGCGGCGCCAGCCTCGAATACCTCGAAGGCAAGACGCTCCCCGGCCTCGCCGCACTGGAGGACTGAACCACTGTGAGTGCACGCACCCCGCTGATGGCGGGCAACTGGAAGATGAACCTCAACCACCTTGAGGCCATCGCGCACGTCCAGAAGCTCGCCTTCGCCCTCGCGGACAAGGACTACGAGGCCACCGAGGTCGCCGTCCTGCCGCCCTTCATCGACCTGCGCTCGGTGCAGACCCTGGTCGACGGCGACAAGCTGAAGATCAAGTACGGCGCCCAGGACCTCTCGGCGTACGACTCCGGCGCGTACACCGGCGAGATCTCCGGCTCGATGCTCGCCAAGCTCAAGTGCTCCTACGTGGCCGTCGGCCACTCCGAGCGCCGCCAGTACCACGGCGAGACGGACGAGCTCTGCAACGCCAAGGTGAAGGCCGCCTTCCGCCACGGCATCACCCCGATCCTGTGCGTCGGCGAGGGCCTGGACGTCCGCAAGGCCGGCCAGCAGGTCCCGCACACCCTCGCGCAGGTCGACGGCGCCCTGAAGGACATCCCGGCCGAGCAGGCCGAGACGATCGTCATCGCCTACGAGCCGGTGTGGGCCATCGGCACCGGCGAGGTCGCCACCCCCGAGGACGCCCAGGAGGTCTGCGGGGCGATCCGCGCCCGCCTGGTCGAGCTCTACAGCCAGGAGCTGGCCGAGAAGGTCCGCATCCAGTACGGCGGCTCGGTCAAGTCCGGCAACATCGCGGCGATCATGGCGCAGCCCGACGTGGACGGCGCACTGATCGGCGGCGCCTCGCTGGACGCCGAGGAGTTCGTGAAGATCGTCCGCTTCCGCGACCAGTAGCAACTATGACGACGGAGGCTCTCCGTCGTACCCTGTCGGGGCCGGGACCGGCGCAAACGCGCCCCCCGGCCCCGCAGCATTGTCCATCCGAGTCAGTCCGAGAGAGTTGGTCCAGCCGTGGTCATCGGGTTCTCGATCGCCCTCATCGTCTTCAGCCTGCTGATGATGATGCTGGTGCTCATGCACAAGGGGAAGGGCGGCGGTCTGTCCGACATGTTCGGCGGCGGCATGCAGTCCTCCGTCGGCGGCTCCTCGGTCGCCGAGCGCAACCTCGACCGGATCACCATCGTGATCGGTCTGCTGTGGTTCGCCTGCATCGTGGTGCTGGGCCTGCTGATGAAGCTCGACAGCTGACGTACTGTCGTATCAGCGGCCTATGATGGAGCTCGCGTTCTTATGGGCGGGCTGTAACTCCTGCCACTGGACGCGCGTTGGGCCTTACGTAGACTGGGGCGCCCGCAGCGGAGCCGACTGTCCGCCCCGCGGCGCAGCCGCTCAATCCGGCACAGTGCAGCACCATCACGCAGGGAGTTACGACCGTGGCAAGTGGCAACGCGATCCGAGGAAGCCGGGTCGGGGCGGGGCCGATGGGGGAGGCCGAGCGGGGCGAATCAGCCCCACGCCTCCGCATCTCCTTCTGGTGCTCGAACGGGCACGAGACGCAGCCGAGCTTCGCCAGCGACGCACAGGTGCCGGACACCTGGGACTGCCCGCGTTGCGGCTTCCCGGCCGGTCAGGACCGGGACAACCCGCCGGACCCGCCCCGCACCGAGCCCTACAAGACGCACCTCGCCTACGTCCGTGAGCGGCGCAGCGACGCCGACGGCGAGGCCATCCTCGCCGAGGCGCTCGCCAAGCTCCGCGGGGAGATCTGAGCAGCGGTACCGAATCCGAAGCGGCCCGGCCGCACACCACACCAGGTGTGCGGCCGGGCCGCTTCGATCATTTAGGTTTGGTTGTGCGAGGCAGCTACCAAGGAGAAAAGGGCTGATGTCCGAGATGAACGCAGAAGGCCGCAACCGGCTCGACCGGACTCCCGAGTGGAACGCCCTGGCCAAGCACCGCGACGAACTGGGGGAGGTGCACCTGCGCGAGCTCTTCGCCGACGACCCCGACCGGGCCGGGAAGTACGCCCTGACCGTGGGCGACCTGCACCTCGACTACTCCAAGCACCTCGTCACCGACGAGACCCTGCGCCTGCTGCGCGAACTGGCCACCGCGGCCGGTGTCGCCGGGCTGCGGGACGCGATGTTCCGGGGCGAGAAGATCAACACCACCGAGGGCCGTGCGGTGCTGCACACCGCCCTGCGCGCCCCGGAGTCGGCCGTCGTCGAGGTGGACGGGGAGAACGTCGTCCCCGCCGTGCACGCCGTTCTGATGAAGATGCAGGTCTTCTGCGACCGCATCCGTTCGGGTGACTGGAAGGGTCACACCGGAAAGCCCATCAAGAACGTCGTCAACATCGGCATCGGCGGCTCCGACCTCGGCCCCGCCATGGCCTACGAGGTGCTGCGCGCCTACACCGCCCGTGACCTGACGTTCCGTTTCGTCTCCAACGTGGACGGCGCGGACCTGCACGAGGCGCTGCGCGACCTGGACGCCGAGGAGACGCTGTTCATCGTCGCCTCGAAGACGTTCACCACCATCGAGACCATCACCAACGCCACCTCCGCCCGCAACTGGCTCCTGACGGAGCTGCGGGCCGGCGAGGAGGCCGTGGCCAAGCACTTCGTGGCGCTGTCCACCAACGAGGAGAAGGTCTCCGAGTTCGGCATCGACACCGCCAACATGTTCGAGTTCTGGGACTGGGTCGGCGGCCGCTACTCCTTCGACTCGGCCATCGGCCTCTCCCTGATGCTCGCCATCGGCCCGGACGGCTTCCGCGAGATGCTGGCCGGCTTCCACCTCGTCGACGAGCACTTCCGCACCGCGCCCTTCGAGGAGAACGCGCCGGTGCTGCTCGGACTGCTGGGCATCTGGTACGGCAACTTCCACGGCGCGCAGTCGCACGCGGTGCTGCCCTACAGCCACTACCTGTCGAAGTTCACCGCCTACCTGCAGCAGCTGGACATGGAGTCCAACGGCAAGTCCGTGGACCGCGAGGGACGGCCCGTCGGCTGGGAGACCGGTCCGGTGGTGTGGGGCACGCCCGGCACCAACGGGCAGCACGCGTACTACCAGTTGATCCACCAGGGCACGAAGCTGATCCCCGCGGACCTGCTGGGCTTCGCGCGACCCGTCGCGGACCTGCTGCCCGGGCTGCAGGGCCAGCACGACCTGCTGATGGCGAACCTCTTCGCCCAGGGGCAGGCGCTGGCCTTCGGCAAGACCCCGGAGGAGGTCGCGGCGGAGGGCGTCCCGGCGGAGCTCGTCCCGCACAAGACGTTCCGGGGGAACCACCCGACGACGACGATCCTCGCCAGTGAGCTGACGCCGTCGGTGCTCGGTCAGCTGATCGCGCTGTACGAGCACAAGGTGTTCGTGCAGGGGGCGATCTGGAACATCGACTCCTTCGACCAGTGGGGGGTCGAGCTGGGGAAGGTCCTGGCGAAGCGGGTGGAGCCGGCGCTGACGGAGGGTGCGGACGTGCCGGGTCTCGACGCGTCGACCGCTGCGCTCGTTGCGCGGTACCGCGAGCTGCGGGGGCGCTAGCCGCGCGCCGGGGCGGTGGGCTTTCCCCTACCCGCCCCTTCCCGAAACCGGGGGGCAAGCCCCGGACCCCCGACCGCGCTTCGCGCGGTGTCCTCAAACTCCCCCAGCTACCGCTGGGAGGTGCCCCCAGACGGGCTGGAAATCCAGCCCGTCCGGCGTTTGAGGACCGGGGTCCGGGGCAGAGCCCCGGGAAACGGCGAAAGGGCGGGGCGGGGAAGAATCCCCGCCCCATGCGTATGGCTTGCCGTCAGGGCGAAGCCGGCGGATACAGGTCCCGCGGCAGGCGGGCCGCCGCGGACTGGTCCAGGAGCCACAGCGTGCGGCTGCGGCCGTACGCGCCCGCCGCCGGGGCCTGCACCTCACCCGCACCGCTCAGCGCGAGCGCCACGGCGTTGGCCTTGTCCTCGCCGGCCGCCAGCAGCCACACCTCGCGCGCCGCCCGGATCGCCGGCAGGGTCAGGGAGACCCTGGTCGGCGGCGGCTTCGGGGCGCCATGGACGCCGACGACCGTGCGCTCGGTCTCGCGGACGCCCGGGAGCTCCGGGAAGAGCGAGGCGACGTGCGTGTCGGGGCCGACGCCCAGCAGCAGGACGTCGAAGGACGGCACCGGGCCGTGGTCCTCAGGACGGGCCGCGGCGGCCAGTTCGGCCGCGTAGGACTCCGCCGCCGCGTCCGCGTCGTCGTGCGTGCCGTCGGCCGCGGGCATGTAGTGCACCCGGGCCGGGTCCAGGTCGACCGCGTCGAGCAACGCCTCGCGGGCCTGCGTGGCGTTGCGCTCGGGGTCGCCCTCGGGGAGGAACCGCTCGTCGCCCCACCACAGGTCGAGGCGAGACCAGTCCACCGCGTCCCGGGCGGGCGCCGCGGCGAGGGCCGCGAGCAGCCCGTTGCCGTTGCGGCCGCCGGTGAGGACGACGGAGGCCGAGCCGCGTGCGGTCTGGGCGTCCACGATCTTCGTGATGAGCCGGGCCGCCGCGGCCCGGGCCATCAGCTCCTTGTCCCGGTGGACGACGATCTGAGGCGTGCTCACTTCGACGCCGCCTTCTTGCCGGAGGGCTTCTTCGCCGGGGCCTCCTTGGCGGGGGCCTCGGCGACGGGCTCCTCGGTGACGGGCTCCTCGGCGGGGGCCTCCGCAGGGGCCTTCGTCCCGCCGGCGGCCGGCGCCGCCGGCACCGGCTCGCCCAGTCGCTCCACGCCGTACTTCAGCGCGGACTCGTAGATGAGGTCCGGGTCCAGCCGGCGCAGCTCCTCCGCGAGGAGCTCGGAGGTGTCGCGTCGCTTGAGCGCCACCGCGCGGTCCGGCTGGCCGCGCATGGAGAGCGTGGCCAGGGAGCCGTCGGGGCGGTCGAGGGTGATGACGCCGGACGTGGTCTCCAGGCGGACGGCCGTCAGGCCGGGGCCGTCGGAGACCGAGCGCCGGGCCGTGACCCCCAGGCGGTCGGCGAGCCACATGGCGAGCAGCTCGGCGCTGGGGTTGTACGCCTCGCCCTCGACCTCGGCCGCGGTGACCTCGATGCCCGGCTGCTGGTCCAGGGCGGCCGCCAGCATCGAGCGCCACGGGGTGATCCGGGCCCAGGCCAGGTCGGTGTCGCCCGGGGTGTAGCTGGCGGCGCGGGCCGAGAGCTCGGTGACCGGGTCCTCGGCGGCGTAGGTGTCGGTGACGCGGCGCTGGCCGAGCGCACCGAGCGGGTCCTTCTCCGGGTCGATGGGGGAGGCCACCGGCCACCACACGACCACGGGGGCGTCCGGCAGCAGCAGCGGCAGCACCACCGACTGGGCGTGGTCTATGACCTCGCCGTACAGCCGCAGGACGACCGTCTCGCCGGCGCCGGCGTCGGCGCCCACCCGGACCTCGGCGTCGAGCCGGGCCTGGGCGCGGTCGCGCGGCGAGCGGCTGACCCGCTTGATGACGACGAGCTTGCGCGAGGGGTGCTCGCGGGACGCCTCGTTGGCGGCCTTGAGCGCGTCGTAGGCGTGCTCCTCGTCGGTGACGATGACCAGCGTGAGCACCATGCCGACGGCGGGGGCGCCCAGTGCGCGGCGCCCTTCGACCAGGGCATTGTTGATCTTGCTGGCCGTGGTGTCCGTGAGATCGATCTTCATGGCCGACGCCAGCTCCGTCCGTCTCGTGCGAGCATCTCGTCCGCCTCTGCCGGACCCCAGGTGCCGGCCGTGTACTGTGCGGGCTTGCCGTGCTTGTCCCAGTACTCCTCGATCGGGTCGAGGATCTCCCAGGAGAGCTCCACCTCCCGCAGCCGCGGGAAGAGGTTGGCGTCACCGAGCAGCACGTCGAGGATGAGCCGCTCGTACGCCTCGGGGCTGGACTCGGTGAACGACTCGCCGTAGGCGAAGTCCATCGAGACGTCCCGGACCTCCATCGAGGTGCCCGGCACCTTCGAGCCGAACCGCATGGTGACGCCCTCGTCCGGCTGCACCCGGATGACCAGGGCGTTCTGCCCCAGCTCCTCGGTGGCGGTGTGGTCGAAGGGCGAGTGCGGGGCGCGCTGGAAGACGACCGCGATCTCGGTGACGCGGCGGCCGAGGCGCTTGCCGGTGCGCAGGTAGAAGGGGACGCCCGCCCAGCGGCGGTTGTCGATCTCCAGCTTGATCGCGGCGTAGGTGTCGGTCTTGGAGTGGGGGTCGATGCCCTCTTCCTCCAGGTAGCCGACGACCTGCTCGCCACCCTGCCAGCCGTGCGCGTACTGGGCGCGCACGGTCTCCTTGCCGAGGTCCTTGGGCAGCCGGACGGCGCCCAGCACCTTGGTCTTCTCGGCGACGAGCGCGTCCGCGTCGAAGGAGGCGGGCTCCTCCATGGCGGTCAGCGCCAGCAGCTGCAGCAGGTGGTTCTGGATGACGTCACGGGCGGCGCCGATGCCGTCGTAGTAACCGGCGCGGCCGCCGATGCCGATGTCCTCGGCCATGGTGATCTGCACGTGGTCGACGTAGGACCGGTTCCAGATCGGCTCGAAGAGGGTGTTGGCGAAGCGCAGCGCCAGGATGTTCTGGACCGTCTCCTTGCCGAGGTAGTGGTCGATGCGGAAGACCGCCTCGGCCGGGAAGACCTCGTGGACGATCCGGTTGAGCTCCTGGGCGCTCTTCAGGTCGTGGCCGAAGGGCTTCTCGATGACGGCACGCCGCCAGGAGTCCTCCTTCTGCTCGGCCAGCCCGTGCTTCTTGAGCTGCTGGACCACCGTGGGGAAGAACTTGGGCGGCACCGACAGGTAGAAGGCGAAGTTGCCGCCCGTGCCCTGTGCCTTGTCCAGCTCCTCGATGGTCTTCTTGAGCGTGTCGAAGGCTTCGTCGTCGTCGAAGTCGCCCTCGACGAAGCGGCAGCCCTGGACCAGCTGCTGCCAGACCTCCTCGCGGAACGGGGTGCGCGCGTGCTGCTTGACCGCGGTGTACACCTCGTGCGCGAAGTCCTCGTCGGCCCACGAGCGCCGCGCGAAGCCGATCAGGGAGAAGCCCGGCGGCAGCAGACCCCGGTTGGCCAGGTCGTACACCGCCGGCATCAGCTTTTTCCTGGACAAATCGCCCGTGACGCCAAAGATGACCAGGCCCGACGGCCCCGCGATGCGCGGGAGCCGTCGGTCCAGAGCGTCACGCAGCGGATTGCTGCTGCTCAATTCACGCCTCCGGGGCGAGGCGCTTGAGCTCCGCCTCAGTGGACTTCAGAAGGTCGTTCCACGACTGCTCGAACTTGTCCACGCCCTCGTCCTCCAGCAGCTGGACGACCTCGTCGTAGGAGACGCCCAGCTTGGCGAGCGCGTCGAGCTCGGCCTTGGCCTGCTCGTAGGTACCGCGCACCGTGTCACCGGTGATCTGCCCGTGGTCGGCGGTGGCCTCCAGGGTGGCCTCGGGCATGGTGTTGACCGTGTTCGGGGCGACCAGGTCGTCCACGTACAGGGTGTCCTTGTAGGCCGGGTCCTTGACGCCGGTCGAGGCCCACAGCGCACGCTGCTTGTTGGCGCCGGCCTTCTCCAGGGCGGCCCAGCGGTCCGAGGAGAAGACCTCCTCGTACGCCTGGTAGGCCAGACGGGCGTTGGCGAGGGCGGCCTTGCCGCGCAGCGCCTTGGCCTCGTCGGTGCCCAGCGCGTCCAGGCGCTTGTCGATCTCGGTGTCCACGCGGGACACGAAGAAGGACGCGACCGAGTGGATCAGCGAGAGGTCCAGGCCCGCGGCCTTGGCCTGCTCCAGACCGGTCAGGTAGGCGTCCATGACCGCGCGGTAGCGCTCAAGGGAGAAGATCAGCGTGACGTTGACGCTGATGCCCCGGCCGATGACGTCGGCGATGGCCGGCAGGCCCGCCTTGGTCGCCGGGATCTTGATGAGGGTGTTCGGGCGGTCCACCAGCCAGGCCAGCTGCTTGGCCTCGGCGACCGTGGCCCGGGTGTCGTGCGCCAGGCGCGGGTCGACCTCGATGGAGACCCGGCCGTCCTGGCCGTCGGTCGCATCGAAGACCGGGCGCAGGATGTCGGCGGCGTCGCGGACGTCCGCCGTGGTGATCATGCGGATGGCCTCGTCGACGGTGACCTTGCGGGCGGCGAGGTCGGCGAGCTGCTGCTCGTAGCCCTCACCGCTGGAGATCGCCTTCTGGAAGATCGACGGGTTGGTCGTGACGCCCACGACGTGGCTCTGGTCGATGAGCTCGGCCAGGTTGCCCGACGTGATGCGCTTGCGGGACAGGTCGTCCAGCCAGATCGCGACGCCTTCGTCGGAGAGGCGCTTGAGTGCGTCTGTCATGGGGTTTGCATCTCCTACTGGTTGTATGCGGGGCGTCAGCGGCGGCCGGCGTCGGCGATCGACTCGCGCGCGGCCTCGACCACGGCGTCGGTGGTCAGGCCGAACTCGCGGTAGAGCACCTTGTAGTCGGCGGAGGCGCCGAAGTGCTCCAGCGAGACGATGCGGCCGGCCTCGCCGACGTAGCGGTGCCAGGTCAGGCCGATGCCCGCCTCGACGGCCACACGGGCCTTGACGTCCGGCAGCAGCACGCCGTCGCGGTACGCCTGGTCCTGCTCCTCGAACCACTCCACGGACGGCATCGAGACCACGCGGGTCGGGATGCCCTCGGCCTGGAGCGCGTCGCGGGCCTCGACGGCCAGCTGGACCTCGGAGCCGGTGCCGATCAGGATCACCTGCGGGCGGCCGCCCTCGGCCTCGAACAGCACGTAGCCGCCCTTGGCCACGCCCTCGTTGGCCTCGTACGTCGGGACGTTCTGGCGGGTGAGTGCCAGACCGTGCGGCGCCGGGTTGGTGGTGTGGCGCTTGGTGATCTCGCGCCAGGCGATCGCCGTCTCGTTGGCGTCGGCCGGGCGGACCATGTTCAGGCCCGGGATGGCGCGCAGCGCGGCCATGTGCTCGACCGGCTGGTGGGTCGGGCCGTCCTCGCCGAGACCGATGGAGTCGTGCGTCCACACGTAGGTGACCGGCAGCTTCATCAGCGCGGCCAGGCGCACGGCCGGGCGCATGTAGTCGGAGAACACCAGGAAGGTGCCGCCGTAGATGCGGGTGTTGCCGTGCAGCGCGATGCCGTTCATGGTCGAACCCATGGCGTGCTCGCGGATGCCGAAGTGGACCGTACGGCCGTACGGGTTCGCCTCCGGCAGCGGGTTGCCCTCCGGGAGGAAGGACGACGACGCGTCGATGGTGGTGTTGTTCGAGCCGGCGAGGTCGGCGGAGCCGCCCCACAGCTCGGGGATCACGCCGCCCAGCGCCTTGAGGACCTCGCCGGACGCCTTGCGGGTCGCGACGTCCTTGCCGGCCGGGAAGACCGGGACGGCCTTCTCCCAGCCGTCGGGCAGCTCGCCCGCGGCGATGCGGTCGAACTCGGCGGCGCGCTCCGGGTTGGCCTCGCGCCACTCCTGGATGCGCTTGTCCCAGGCGGCGTGCGCCTCGCGGCCGCGGTCGACGACCTTGCGGACGTGGGTGAAGACCTCGTCCTCGACCTGGAAGTGCTGCTCGGGGTCGAAGCCCATCACGCGCTTGGTGGCGGCGACCTCGGCCTCGCCGAGCGCCGAGCCGTGCGAAGCCTCGGTGTTCTGCGCGTTCGGGGCCGGCCAGGCGATGATCGTGCGGGCCGCGATGATCGAGGGGCGCTCGGTCTCGGCCTTGGCGGCCTGGAACGCCGCGTGCAGCGCCTGGACGTCGAAGTCGCCGTTGGCGGCCTGCTCGATGCGCTGGACGTGCCAGCCGTACGCCTCGTAGCGCTTGAGGACGTCCTCGGAGAAGGCGGTCTCGGTGTCGCCCTCGATCGAGATGTGGTTGTCGTCGTACAGGGCGACGATGTTGCCGAGCTTCTGGTGGCCGGCCAGCGAGGACGCCTCGGCCGAGATGCCCTCCTCCAGGTCGCCGTCGGAGACGATCGCCCAGATGGTGTGGTCGAACGGCGACTCGCCCTTCGGGGCCTCCGGGTCGAACAGGCCGCGCTCGTAGCGGGCGGCCATCGCCATGCCCACGGCGTTGGCGATGCCCTGGCCCAGCGGGCCGGTGGTGGTCTCCACGCCGCGGGTGTGACCGTGCTCCGGGTGGCCCGGGGTCTTGCTGTCCCAGGTGCGGAACGCCTTCAGGTCCGACAGCTCCAGGCCGTAGCCGGCCATGAAGAGCTGGACGTAGAGGGTCAGGCTCGTGTGACCGGGGGAGAGGACGAACCGGTCGCGGCCGGTCCAGTCGGCGTCACTGGGGTCGTGCCGCATCAGCTTCTGGAACAGCAGGTAGGCGGCGGGCGCCAGGCTCATGGCCGTGCCCGGATGGCCGTTGCCGACCTTCTGCACGGAGTCCATGGCCAGGACGCGGGCGGTATCGACGGCCCGCTGGTCCAGTTCGGTCCATTCGAGGTCTGTGGTGGTCGGCTTGGTGCTCACCCTCGGATCAGGGCTCCTCTCCACATGTTCAATCTGCCGGGGGCGGTATTGCCCGCCACGACGCGGCGCGGTCGAGCCTACCCCCGCTGGGACGCGCATTTTTTCGACGTACAGTCGGGCTCCATGCCTCTCATTTGAGTGGGCGGCCCCGGCAACCTCATCCGTATATAAAAGATTCCCGCCACGGCGTGACGGCCATGACTCCAGCCTGCCGGGCGACGGGCCCGGGCGCCTCTCGAACGCGACCGTTCTGTCGGGTTACGCGCCGTACGATCCGGCGGCGCCGGGCCCTCAACACGACCCCACCCCGGCGGAGGCCGAGCTCACCCCTGCGTCTAGAGTGGCGTGGTACGCGCAAGCCTTTACCCGGGATTCCCGCCCGGATGCGCTTGCTGGCCTTATCTCTGTCAGGGGTGTGCGTGACGGCCGTCGAATCCCGTCCTGCGGGGGTGCTCACCGAGAGCCCGGTCCCGGGTCACCGGCCGCTCGGGGCCCGTGTCAAGGCGTTCGTGGCGCTGACCAAGCCGCGCGTCATCGAGCTGCTGCTGATGACGACGGTGCCGGTGATGTTCCTCGCGGCCGAGGGCGTCCCCGACCTGTGGCTGGTGCTGGCCACCTGCATCGGCGGTTACCTCTCCGCCGGTGGTGCGGGTGCGTTCAACATGTACTACGACCGTGACATCGACGCGATGATGGACCGTACGTCCCAGCGTCCACTGGTGACGGGCATGGTCTCCCCGGCCGAGTGCCTGGTCTTCGCCAGCGTGCTGACCGTCGGCTCGACCGTCTGGTTCTGGTATCTGGTCAACCCCCTGTCGGCGATGCTGTCGCTCGGTGCGTCGGTGTTCTACACCGTCGTCTACACGATGATCCTCA
Organism: Streptomyces sichuanensis; assembly: GCF_020328095.1. NCBI lineage: Bacteria > Bacillati > Actinomycetota > Actinomycetes > Kitasatosporales > Streptomycetaceae > Streptomyces > Streptomyces sichuanensis. The sequence goes on along the minus strand of NZ_JAIXMK010000011.1, from coordinate 57,833 downwards.
AGCGCCGTACCGCCCAGAACATCGTCTGGGGCGGCATCGCCGGCTGCCTGCCGGTCATCATCGGCTGGTCCGCGGTGAAGAACGAGGTCTCCTGGGCCTCCCTGATCCTCTTCCTCGTCATCTTCTTCTGGACGCCGCCGCACTACTGGCCGCTGTCGATGAAGGTCAAGGACGACTACGAGCGCGTGGGCGTGCCCATGCTGCCCGTCGTGGCCGGCAACAAGGCCGTGGCCAAGCAGATCGTCCTCTACAGCTGGGTGATGGTCGCCGTCTCGCTGCTGCTCACGCCGCTGGGCTACACGGGCTGGTTCTACACGCTCGTCGCCGTGGTGTGCGGCGCACTGTGGCTGAAGGAGGCGCACGCCCTGCAGGCCCGCGCCAAGGCCGGCATCACGGGCGCCAAGCTCAAGGAGATGCGCCTGTTCCACTGGTCGATCACCTACGTCTCGCTGCTGTTCACCGCCGTCGCGATCGACCCGTTCCTGCGCTGACGCACACGCCGTCGGATGGGCGGTGCAGGTGGCCAAAGCCACCCGCACCGCCCATCGCCGTTTCGGCTACTCGTCGGTAGCATCCTGGCCATGGCAGACGCAGACAACAAGCAGGCAGCGGCCGACCCCAAGCAGGCGGCCCGGCTGGCCAAGCAGATCACCGCCTTCGCCAAGAGCCACGGCGGCAGCGCGGAGGGCCAGCTCGCCCACATCGGCCGCGGCACCACCCGCATCGCCCTCGTCGGCGCCAACGGCGAGTGGGGCAACCTCGTGGCCCGCTCCCACGCGACCGCGCAGCAGGCCGCCGAGCTCGCCGGCATCACCCTCCAGGAAGACTTCGACGGCGAAATGGCCGCCAAGGTCCGCACGGGCCCCTACGAGTGGTCCCGCATGGCCGGCCTGCAGCTCGGCGGCCCCGCCAACCCCGCCGATAACTGACGGCCCCCTCGCCCGTTAGAACCACCGGGAGCGGCGCCACGGCGCCGCGCGGTGGGGACCGGCGAGGGAGGGACGCATGGACGGCCTGATCGATGACATACCGCCGCTCGTCGACCAGTACAGCCACGGCGCCGTCCACGGCGACCTCGGGCTCGGGGAGTTCGAGACGCACCTCGCCGAGGCCGCCGGGTCCACCGGGCCCGCACCGCCCGGCACCACCTTCTTCGACAGCCGCGCGGGCCTGGCGGTGCGCCGCTGGTGCCCGCCCCTGCTCGGCCTCGAACCGCTCTGCGCCCCCGTCCGCTACCTGGCCAGGCGCCGCGAGCTGGGCGCCTACCGCGCGGGACACCTGCTGCTGCGGGGCGCCGGCATCGGCACCTTCCTGCTGGAGGCGGGCGCACCCGGAGACCTCACCTCACCGGCCGAGCTGGCCCGCGCCGCCGACGGCCGCGCCCACGAGGTCGTACGGCTCGAACCGCTCGCCGCACGGATCGCCGACACCTCCGCCGGCCCGGACGCCTTCCTCGCCTGCGCGGCCGAAGCGCTCTACACGGCCGCCCGCACCGCCACGGCCTTCGCCTCCGGCGCCACCTCCTGCGACGACACCCCGCCCGCGGCCGCCGAGGTACGCGAGGCGGCGGGACGCTGGCTGCGATTGCGCCGCCCGGGTGAAGGGCCGGCCGATCCGCTGCTCGCCCAGCACCTGGCGTGGAGCGCGGTCGCCACGGGCCTGCCCGTCCAGTTGCACTGCCCCGACCCGCAGCGGCTGACGGGCTTCCTGCGGGCCACCGCGAGCAGCGGCGTGGACCTGGTGCTGCTGCCCGACCCCTGGCACCGCCGGCAGGCGGCCCAGCTGGCCGCCGCCTTCCCGCACGTCTACGCGGACGTCGGCGCCCGGCCGGAGGAGACGCTGCGCGAGGCACCGTTCGGCAAGCTGCTGTTCTCCACGGGCGCCCGCGGGCTGGCGGAGCTCTACGTGGTGGCCGCCCGGCTGTTCGTACGGGCCATGGAACGGCTCATGGGCGACTGGGTCGCCGACGGCTGGTGCCGGGCCGCCGAGGCGGGGCGGATCGCCTCGCTGGTGGCCGCCGGCACCGCCCGCAGGGTCTACCGGCTCGACGCCGCCGCGGGCTGATCGGCCGCGGGCGCCTCGTGCCCGGCCGAGGGGGCGGGCACGGTCGCCGCCTCGCCCCGCTCGCGCAGCGCCAGGAAGACCCGCAGCACCGCGATCCACACCAGGCAGGAACCGAACATGTGGGTGCCGACGACGAACTCGGGCGAGTCGTTGAAGTACTGCACGTAGCCGACGAGGCCCTGGAGCATCAGCACGGCGAACAGCTCGGCCGTGCGGCGGCGCGGGGCGGCGGGCGCGTTCACGGCCCGCAGCACGAACCACAGGGCCACGGTGAGGCCGATGACGACGTAGACGAAGTCGACGTGCAGCTGGGTGATCTCCCGCCAGTTCAGCGGGATGCGGTGCACGTCCTTGGCGGCGTCGCCCGCGTGCCGGCCGGAGCCGGTCACCACGGTGCCGATCACGATCAGCAGGGCGCTCGTGACGACCAGCACCCAGGTCAGCTGGCGCACCGGCACGGCCACCAGGTCGCGCGGCCCGGCGTCCCCCTCGCGGGAGCGCTGCCACATCACCACCGCGACCGTCAGCAGCGCGGTCGACAGCAGGAAGTGGGCGCTGACGATGTACGGGTTGAGGCCCGTCAGCACCGTGATGCCGCCGACCACGGCGTTGCCCATGACGATCCAGAACTGCGCCCAGCCCAGCCGGGTGAGGCTGTGGCGGCGGGGGACCGCCGAACGGGCCGCGACGATCGTCAGGCCGATGACCGCGCACAGCACGTACGTCAGCATGCGGTTGGTGAACTCGATGACGCCGTTGATGCCCATGGCCGGCGTGGGCGTCAGGCTGTCCTCCGTGCACGTGGGCCACGTGGGGCAGCCGAGCCCGGACTGGGTGAGCCGGACCGCGCCGCCTGTCACGACGATGACCACGGCCATGACGACGCAGGCCAGCGCGGCCCGCTCGACGAAGCGGGCGGAGGGCTGCCAGCGGTCGGCGACCATCTGGAGGGGGTTCAGCGTTCTGGGCACGGGAGCCATCGTAAGGGCCCGCTTGTGCACGGATTCACGAGGGGGGTGTGTGGCGGATTGCCCGGGGCTGAACGGGCGTGATCACTCCCAGCGGAAGAACCGGGCCGCCGCGCCCAGCCCCAGTGCGGCCCACGCGGCCAGGACGCCGAGGTCGGCCCAGGGCATGGCCGCGCCGTCGCGGAGGACGTCCCGCAGGCCGTCGGAGAGCGCCGCGATGGGCAGCAGCTCCAGCACCGACCGGGCCGCTTCGGGGAACTTCTCCAGCGGCACGATGACGCCGCCGCCGACGAGCAGGAGCAGGAAGACGAGGTTGGCCGCGGCCAGCGTCGCCTCCGCCCGGAGCGTGCCGGCCATCAGCAGACCCAGCCCGGAGAACGCGGCCGTGCCCAGGACCAGCAGCAGGACGACGGCGAACGGGTTGCCGTGCGGCGACCAGCCGAGCGCGAAGGCGATCACGGTCAGCAGCACGATCTGCAGGACCTCGGTGACCAGCACCGAGCAGGTCTTCGCGGTCATCAGCGCCCAGCGCGGCAGCGGGGAGGCGCCCAGCCGCTTGAGCACGCCGTAGCGGCGCTCGAAGCCGGTGGCGATGGCCTGCCCGGTGAACGCCGTCGACATCACCGCCAGCGCCAGCACGCCGGGGGTCAGGAAGTCGACGGCCTTGTCGTCGCCCGTGTCGATGATGTCGACGGTGCTGAAGAGCGTCAGCAGGAGGGTGGGGATGACCACGGTGAGCAGCAGCTGCTCGCCGTTGCGCAGCAGCATGCGGGTCTCCAGCGCGGCCTGCGCCCGGATCATCCGGCCGAGGGGGGCCGCACCGGGCTTCGGCGCGAAGGTACCGGTGGCGGTCATGCGCGCAGCTCCTTGCCGGTCGGCTCCAGGCTGCAGCCCTCCGGGGGGCAACCCCCGGGCCCCCGGCCGGTCCGTGTGTACCCGCTCATGCGCGCAGCTCCTTGCCGGTCAGCTCCAGGCTGCAGTCCTCCGGGGGGCAACCCCCGGGCCCCCGGCCGGTCCGTGTGTACCCGCTCATGCGCGCAGCTCCTTGCCGGTCAGCTCCAGAAAGACGTCCTCCAGCGTGTGCCGCTCGACCGTTATGCGGTCGGGCATGACGCCGTTCTGCGCGCACCACGACGTCACCGTCGCGAGCAGCTGCGGATCGACCGCGCCGTTGACGCGGTACGAGCCGGGGGCCGGCTCGGCGGCGGTGGAGCCGTCGGGCAGGGCCTTGACGAGCGAGGCCAGGTCCAGGCCGGGCCGGCCGCCGAAGCGCAGGGTGTTCTCGGCGCCGCCCCGGCACAGCTCCTCGGGGCTGCCCTGGGCGACGACCCGGCCGCCGTCGATGATGGCGACGTCGTCGGCCAGCTGTTCGGCCTCGTCCATGTAGTGCGTGGTCAGCACCACCGTCACGCCGTCCGCGCGCAGCTCGCGCACCAGCGCCCAGGTGGCGTGCCGGGCCTGCGGGTCCAGGCCCGCGGTCGGCTCGTCGAGGAAGACCAGCTCGGGGCGGCCGACGACGGCCATGGCGAGCGAGAGGCGCTGCTGCTGCCCGCCGGACAGCCGCCGGTAGCTCGTACGGCCGCAGTCGCCGAGGCCCAGTCGCTCGATCAGCGCACCGACGTCCAGCGGGTGCGCGTGCAGGGACGCCGTGTGGCGGAGCATCTCCTCGGCGCGGGCGCCGGCGTAGATGCCGCCGCTCTGCAGCATCACGCCGATGCGCGGGCGCAGCGCGGCGGAGTCGGCGAGGGGGTCGAGCCCGAGGACGCGGACGGTCCCGGCGTCGGGGCGGCGGTAGCCCTCGCAGGTCTCGATGGTGGTGGTCTTGCCGGCTCCGTTGGGGCCGAGGACGGCGGTCACGCCGCCGGCCGCCACCGTCAGGTCGAGGCCGTCGACCGCGGCTTTCGGCCCGTACCGTTTGACCAGGCCGTGGACTGCGACCGCGGGCTCTGCATGCATGCCCGGAAGTGTACGAAGTGCGGGGGTGCGCGCGGCCCGCCGGGGTCAGGGTTAGGTGACCCTAAGTGATCAAAGCCACCGTTCCGTGATCCGTTCGCGCTTGTCGCGCCTCCGGTAATTACGCAACAATGGTGTTGTGAAATACGCGGGCGAAGCTCCACAGGGCCCCGTGGCCGAGCCGGCCGCCGGGTCGGGGCCGCGCGTACCCGCAGGTCACGACGAGCTGCTCGGCACCCGCAACCGCGTCGCCCGGTCCATCCTCGACCACGGCCCGTCCACCGCCGCCGAGCTGGCCGAGCGCCTGGAGCTGACCCAGGCGGCCGTCCGCCGCCACCTCGACGCCCTCGTCGCCGAGGGTGTCGTCGAGCCCCGCGAGAAGCGTGTCTACGGCGCCCGGTCCCGAGGCCGCCCCGCCAAGGTGTTCGCCCTGACCGACTGCGGCCGGGACGCCTTCGACCAGGCGTACGACCAGCTCGCCCGGGACGCCCTGCGCTGGATCGCCCAGTCCGCGGGCGGCGGCGAGATGGGCGACGCCGCGGTCGCGGCCTTCGCCCGTGCCCGGATGGCCGCACAGGCCGAGGGGTACCGCGAGGCCCTGGCGGCCGTCCCGCCGGAGGACCGCGCGGAGGCCCTCGCCCGGGCATTGACCGCGGACGGGTACGCTGCTACGGCGCGTAGCGCGCCGGTCGGCGAACAGCTTTGCCAGCACCACTGCCCGGTCGCCCATGTCGCCGAGCAGTTCCCGCAGCTGTGCGAGGCGGAGACGGAAGTCTTCTCCCGCCTGCTCGGGACGCATGTGCAGCGTCTCGCCACCATCGCCCACGGTGACGGTGTGTGCACGACGTTCATCCCCAAGAAGACCACCACCGCATCCACCAGCACGGCCGGGAGGAACCCCGCATGACTCTCCCCACGGAGACTGCCCACCCTGAGCTTGAGGGCCTGGGCACGTACGAATACGGCTGGGCCGACTCCGACGCGGCCGGTGCCGCGGCCAAGCGCGGCCTCTCCGAGGAGGTCGTCCGCGACATCTCGGCGAAGAAGTCCGAGCCGGAGTGGATGCTCAAGCTGCGTCTGAAGGGTCTGAAGCTCTTCGAGAAGAAGCCCATGCCGACCTGGGGCTCCGACCTCACCGGCATCGACTTCGACAACATCAAGTACTTCGTGCGCTCCACCGAGAAGCAGGCCGCTTCCTGGGAGGACCTGCCGGAGGACATCAAGAACACCTACGACAAGCTGGGCATCCCCGAGGCCGAGAAGCAGCGCCTCGTCGCCGGTGTCGCCGCCCAGTACGAGTCCGAGGTCGTCTACCACCAGATCCGTGAGGACCTGGAGGAGCAGGGCGTCATCTTCCTGGACACCGACACCGCCCTGAAGGAGCACCCCGAGCTCTTCCAGGAGTACTTCGGCACGGTGATCCCGGTCGGCGACAACAAGTTCGCCTCGCTGAACTCCGCCGTGTGGTCCGGCGGCTCCTTCATCTACGTCCCGAAGGGTGTCCACGTCGACATCCCGCTGCAGGCTTACTTCCGTATCAACACGGAGAACATGGGCCAGTTCGAGCGGACGCTGATCATCGTCGACGAGGACGCCTACGTCCACTACGTCGAGGGCTGCACCGCCCCGATCTACTCCTCCGACTCGCTGCACAGCGCCGTCGTGGAGATCATCGTCAAGAAGGGCGGCCGCTGCCGCTACACGACGATCCAGAACTGGTCGAACAACGTCTACAACCTGGTCACCAAGCGCGCCGTGGCCTACGAGGGCGCGACCATGGAGTGGGTCGACGGCAACATCGGCTCCAAGGTGACGATGAAGTACCCCGCCGTCTACCTGATGGGCGAGCACGCCAAGGGCGAGACCCTGTCCATCGCCTTCTCCGGCGAGGGCCAGCACCAGGACGCCGGCGCCAAGATGGTCCACATGGCGCCCAACACCTCCTCCAACATCGTCTCCAAGTCGGTGGCGCGAGGCGGCGGCCGCACCTCCTACCGCGGCCTCATCGAGATCGGCGAGGGTGCCCACGGCTCCAAGTCGAACGTGCTCTGCGACGCCCTGCTGGTGGACACCATCTCCCGGTCGGACACCTACCCCTACGTCGACGTCCGCGAGGACGACGTCTCCATGGGCCACGAGGCGACCGTCTCCAAGGTCAGCGACGACCAGCTCTTCTACCTGATGAGCCGCGGTCTGTCCGAGGACGAGGCCATGGCGATGATCGTCCGCGGCTTCGTCGAGCCCATCGCGCGCGAGCTGCCGATGGAGTACGCGCTGGAGCTCAACCGGCTGATCGAGCTGCAGATGGAAGGCGCGGTCGGCTGACCCGGCCACCGTCCCCATCCGCAGCGAACCCTTTGTGACAGGAAGAGAGCACGACGACAGCCATGGCTGACAACACTCCCGCCGGCAGCACGACCGACGGCGCCATCCAGGTGGGCGGGCCGAAGCAGCCCATCGACGCGCGGGTCAGCGCACCCGCCTCGTACGACGTGGCGGACTTCCCCGTGCCGCACGGCCGCGAGGAGGAGTGGCGGTTCACCCCGCTGGAGCGCCTCCGCGGTCTGCACGACGGCACGGCGGTCGCCGACGGTGCCGGCGTCAAGGTCGAGGTGAGCGCCCCCGAGGGTGTGACCGTGGAGACCGTCGGCCGCGACGACGCCCGGCTCGGCAAGGCCGGCAAGCCGGTCGACCGGGTCGCCGCCCAGGCGTTCAGCTCCTTCGAGACGGCCTCGGTCGTCTCGGTGCCCAAGGACACGGTGCTCACCGAGCCCGTCCGCATCGGCGTGCAGGGCGTGGGCGGGGTGGCCTTCGGCCACCAGGTCATCGAGATCGGCGCGTTCTCCGAGGCCGTCGTGGTCATCGACCACACCGGTGACGCCACGCTCGCCGCCAACGTCGAGTACCTCGTCGGCGACGGCGCCAAGCTCACCGTCGTCTCCGTCCAGGACTGGGACGACACCGCGGTGCACACCGCCCAGCACACCGCGCTGGTCGGCCGCGACGCCACCTTCAAGTCCGTGATCGTCACCCTCGGCGGCGACCTGGTCCGCCTCCACCCGCGCGTCGTCTACGCCGGCCCGGGCGGCGAGGCCGAGCTGTACGGCCTGTACTTCACCGACAACGGCCAGCACCAGGAGCACCGCCTCCTCGTCGACCACGACACCCCGCACTGCCGCAGCAACGTCGTCTACAAGGGCGCGCTGCAGGGCAAGGACGCGCACGCCGTGTGGATCGGTGACGTGCTCATCCGCGCGGCGGCCGAGGGCACCGACACCTACGAGCTCAACCGCAACCTCGTCCTCACCGACGGCGCCCGCGTCGACTCGGTCCCCAACCTGGAGATCGAGACCGGCGAGATCGTCGGCGCCGGCCACGCCTCGGCGACCGGCCGTTTCGACGACGAGCAGCTCTTCTACCTGATGGCCCGCGGCATCCCCGCCGACGAGGCCCGCCGGCTGGTCGTGCGCGGCTTCTTCGCCGAGCTCGTGCAGCAGATCGGCATCCCCGACCTGGAGGAGCGCCTCATCGCCAAGATCGAGGCCGAGCTGGAGGCGTCCCTGGCATGAGCGAGTTCGTCAAGGTGGCCGCCCTGAGCGACCTGGAGGAGGACACCCCCAAGCGGGTCGAGATCGACGGCACCCCCGTCTCCCTCGTCCGCACCGAGGGGGAGGTGTTCGCGATCAACGACATCTGCTCGCACGCGAACGTCTCGCTGTCCGAGGGCGAGGTGGAGGACTGCCACATCGAGTGCTGGCTGCACGGCTCCAGCTTCGACCTCCGCACCGGCAAGCCCGACGGCCTGCCCGCCACGCGCCCCGTCCCCGTATACCCCGTCAAGATCGAAGGGGACGACGTGCTCGTCTCCGTCACCCAGGAGTCCTGAGTTCCCCATGGCAACGCTTGAGATCCACGACCTGCACGTCTCCGTCGAGGCCGAGAACGGCCCCCGGGAGATCCTCAAGGGCGTCGACCTGACCGTGAAGCAGGGCGAGACCCACGCCATCATGGGCCCCAACGGCTCCGGCAAGTCGACCCTGGCCTACTCGCTGGCCGGCCACCCCAAGTACACGATCACCGGCGGCACCGTCACCCTCGACGGCGAGGACGTCCTGGAGATGTCCGTCGACGAGCGCGCCCGCGCCGGCGTCTTCCTCGCCATGCAGTACCCGGTCGAGGTCCCCGGCGTCTCGGTCTCCAACTTCCTGCGCACCTCCGCCACCGCCGTCCGCGGCGAGGCCCCCAAGCTGCGCACCTGGGTGAAGGAGGTCAAGGAGGCCATGGCGCGTCTGCAGATGGACCCCGCCTTCGCCGAGCGCAACGTCAACGAGGGCTTCTCCGGCGGTGAGAAGAAGCGCCACGAGATCCTCCAGCTGGAGCTCCTCAAGCCGAAGATCGCGATCCTCGACGAGACCGACTCCGGCCTGGACGTCGACGCCCTGCGCATCGTCTCCGAGGGCGTCAACCGCGTCCGCGAGACCGGCGAGGTCGGCACCCTGCTGATCACCCACTACACGCGCATCCTGCGCTACATCAAGCCCGACTTCGTGCACGTGTTCGCCAACGGTCGTGTCGTCGAGTCCGGCGGCGCCGAGCTGGCCGACAAGCTGGAGGCCGAGGGCTACGAGGCTTATGTGAAGGGTGGCGTAACGGCGTGACCATACTGCTGCCGGGTCTCCTCGACACCGACGCGATCCGCAAGGACTTCCCGATCCTCGACCGCAGGGTCCACGACGGGAAGAAGCTCATCTACCTGGACAACGCGGCGACCTCCCAGAAGCCGCGCCAGGTGCTCGACGTGCTCAACGAGCACTACGAGCAGCACAACGCCAACGTCCACCGTGGCGTGCACGTGCTCGCCGAGGAGGCCACGGCGCTGTACGAGGGCGCCCGCGACAAGGTCGCCGCCTTCGTCAACGCCCCGAGCCGCGACGAGGTGATCTTCACCAAGAACGCCTCCGAGTCGCTCAACCTCGTGGCCAACATGCTCGCCTGGGCCGACGAGCCCTACCGGGTCGACCACGACACCGAGATCGTCATCACGGAGATGGAGCACCACTCCAACATCGTGCCGTGGCAGCTGCTCGCGCAGCGCTCGGGCGCGAAGCTGAAGTGGTTCGGCCTCACCGACGACGGCCGGCTCGACCTGTCCAACATCGAAGAGATCATCACCGAGAAGACCAAGGTCGTCTCGTTCGTGCTGGTCTCCAACATCCTGGGCACGCTCAACCCGGTCGAGGCGATCGTGCGCCGTGCGCAGGAGGTCGGCGCCCTCGTCGTCGTCGACGCCTCGCAGGCCGCCCCGCACATGCCGCTGGACGTCCAGGCCCTCCAGGCCGACTTCGTGGCCTTCACCGGCCACAAGATGTGCGGCCCCGACGGCATCGGCGTCCTGTGGGGCCGCCAGGAGCTGCTGGAGGACCTCCCGCCGTTCCTCGGCGGCGGCGAGATGATCGAGACCGTCTCGATGCACTCCTCCACGTACGCCCCGGCGCCGCACAAGTTCGAGGCCGGTACGCCCCCGATCGCCCAGGCCGTCGGCCTCGGCGCCGCGGTGGACTACCTCACCTCGATCGGCATGGAGAACATCGCCCGCCACGAGCACGCGATCACCGAGTACGCGATCCGCAGGCTCCAGGAGGTCCCGGACCTGCGCATCATCGGCCCCACCACGGCCGAGGACCGCGGCGCCGCCGTCTCCTTCACGCTCGGCGACATCCACCCGCACGACGTGGGCCAGGTCCTCGACGAGCAGGGCATCGCCGTCCGGGTGGGCCACCACTGCGCCCGCCCCGTCTGCCTCCGTTACGGAATTCCTGCGACCACGCGGGCGTCGTTCTACCTGTACTCCACCCCCGGCGAGGTCGACGCGCTGGTCGAGGGCCTGGAGCACGTACGGAACTTCTTCGGGTGACGAGGGCTGACTGTGAAGCTTGATTCGATGTACCAGGACGTCATCCTGGACCACTACAAGCACCCGCACGGCCGGGGCTTGCGGGACGGCGACGCAGAGGTGCACCACGTCAACCCCACGTGCGGTGACGAGATCACCCTGCGCGTGCGGCTGTCCGGTGAGACCATCGAGGACGTCTCGTACGAGGGCCAGGGCTGCTCCATCAGCCAGGCGAGCGCCTCGGTGCTCAACGAGCTGCTGGTCGGCAAGGACCTCGGCGAGGCCCGTCGGATCCAGGAGACGTTCCTGGAGCTGATGCAGTCCAAGGGCAGGATCGAGCCGGACGACGCGATGGAGGAGGTGCTGGAGGACGCGGTCGCGTTCGCCGGCGTCTCCAAGTACCCGGCGCGCGTGAAGTGTGCTCTGCTGAGCTGGATGGCGTGGAAGGACGCGACCGCCCAGGCACTGGGCGAGGGCTCCGACGATACTGCGAGGAAGACCGCATGACCGACAAAGCAGAGGTGGCCGGCACCAAGCCGGCCACGGAGGAAGAGGTCCGCGAGGCCCTCTACGACGTGGTCGACCCCGAGCTGGGCATCGACGTCGTCAACCTCGGCCTGATCTACGGCATCCACATCGACGACGCCAACATCGCCACCCTCGACATGACGCTGACGTCCGCGGCCTGCCCGCTGACCGACGTCATCGAGGACCAGGCGAAGTCGGCGACCGAGGGCATCGTCAACGAGCTCCGCATCAACTGGGTCTGGATGCCGCCGTGGGGCCCGGACAAGATCACGGACGAGGGCCGTGAGCAGCTCCGGGCACTGGGCTTCAACGTCTGATCCCCAGCCCTTCCCGTGCGTGCGGCAGCCCGCCACCTGACCCGGTCAGGCGGCGGGCTGCTGCTGTGTGGCGCAGTGGATGCCACCGCCGCCCCCGGCGAGGGCGGGGATCGGAACGACGCGGACGTCCCGCCCCGGGTGCAGGGCGCCCAGGAGGGCCGCCGCCTCCTCGTCGGCCCGGCGGTCGCCGAAGCGGGGGATGACGACGACGCCGTTGGCGACGTAGTAGTTCACGTAGCTGCCGAGGAAGTCGGGGCCGCGGTCGCCCAGTTCGCGCGGGTCGGGCTCGGGCAGGTCGACGATCTCCAGCGGTCGGCCGGCCGCGTCGGTGGCCGCCTCCAGGGCCGCACGGGCCTGCGCGTACACCCGGCTCCAGACGTCGTCGGGCTCCGCCGCGGACGGGCGGCTCAGGAGCACCATGCCGGGTCCCGCGAAGCGGGCCAGGGCGTCCACGTGGCAGTCGGTGATGTCCTCGCCCCGCACGCCCTCCAGCCAGATCACCTTGCGGATGCCGAGCAGGCCGGTGAGGGCCGCTTCGACGTCGTCGCGGCTCAGGCCCGGATTGCGGTTCTCGTTGACGAGGGAACTCTCGGTGGCCAGGAGGGTGCCGACGCCGTCGGTCTCCAGCGAGCCGCCCTCCGCGACGACCGGCGCCTCGATGCGGGGGATGCCGGACGTCTCCAGCACGCGCCGGGCGACGAGGCCGTCACGGGAGTGCGCCTGCTTGCCGCCCCAGCCGTTGAAGCGGAAGTCGACGCCCGCGACGGCTCCCGCGGGGTCCGTGACGAAGACCGGGCCCGTGTCGCGCAGCCACAGGTCGTCCACCGGCACGGGGACGACCTCCACCGCCCCGCCGCACGCCGCACGGGCCCCCTTGACGTCACCGGGTGCCGCGAGCAGCACCACGGGCTCGTAGTCCGCGACCGTCCGGGCCAGCGCGGCGACGTCCTCGCGCACGGCCGGGGTGTCCCGGCCCCAGACGGAGCGAGCCGGTGGCCAGCCCATGAACGTCCGGGCGTGCGGCAGCGACTCGGACGGCATCTGATGCATCGTCGGTTTTCCTCGGACTCCGGCAGACTGGACGCATGACCCTTTCGTTCTACACGATCGTCATCGATGCCCACGATCTTGCGGCACAGGCGCGGTTCTGGTGCCGCGCACTGGACTGGAAGGTGCTGTTCGAGGCCGACGACGAGGTCGTCATCGGCGCCGGCGAACACGCGCTGCCCGGCATCTGCTTCGTGCCGGCCGGGGAGCCCAAGAGCGGCAAGAGCCGGCTGCACATCGACCTCGCCCCCGACGACCAGGCCGCCGAGGTCGAACGGCTGATCGCGCTGGGGGCGCGGCCGGTGGACGTGGGGCAGGGGCCGGACGTGACCTGGCGGGTGCTGGCCGACCCCGAGGGCAACGAATTCTGCGTGCTGAGCCCGAAGAAGTCGCTGATCGCCTGAGGCCGCTCACAGGCCGCCCGTGTACAGCAGGCGGTTGGGCGTGCCCGTCTTGAGGTCCTTGGCCGCGTTCTTCGTCGACTGTTCGACGATCCAGTTGATGACGGCCGCCGACCCGGCCGTCGGGTTCTTCGCCTTGTAGAGCGCCGCCACGCCCGCCACGTGCGGCGACGCCTGCGAGGTGCCGCTGCGGGTGGCGCTGCCCCCGCCCATGGCCGCGGAGACGATGTCCGCGCCGGGGGCGAGGATGCGGGTGCACGGGCCGTAATTGCTGAAGTCGGTCATCCGGTCCTGCTGGTCGGTCGCCCCCACCGCGAGCGCCGCGAGCGCGCCGGCGGGGGAGTGATCGCAGGCGTTGTCGTTCTCGTTGCCGGCCGCGACGACGGGCGGCACGCCCTTGGCGGCCACGTTGCCGATCGCGGTGTCCACCGCCTGCGAGGAGGGGCCGCTGATCGAGGCGTTGACGACCGAGGCGGGGGCGGCCGACCGGACCACGTAGTCGAAGCCCGCGATGAGCTTGGCGACGGTGGTCCTGCCGCCGCAGTCCAGCACGCGCACGCTCACCAGGCTCACCTTGCGGGCCACGCCGAAGGTGGCGCCGCCCACGAGGCCCGCCACATGGGTGCCGTGCCCCGACCCCGTGCGGCAGTCGCTGCCGTTGCCCGTCACCGACACCAGGTCGGTGCCGTTCTTCGCCCGGCCGCCGAAGTCGGGGTGGGAGTAGTCGATGCCCGTGTCCATGACGTAGACGGTGGCGCCCTCGCCCGTCGCGGTGGCGTTGAACTGACTGTCGAGCGGGAGGTTGCGCTGGTCGATGCGGTCCAGCCCGTACGAGCCCGTCCCCACCCGGCCCGTGGTCCGCGTCGCGGGCGGCGCGGCCGCCTCGGCGGCCTGCGTGAGCACGGCGTCCTGTTCGACGGCCGCGACACCGGGCGTGCTGCGCACCGCCTCCAGCTGCTCGGCGCTCAGGGTGGCGGCGAAGCCGGTGAGGGCGTGCGTGTAGACGTAGTCCGGCGTCACGCCCAGCCGCCCGCTGAGGGCGCGGGGGCTGGTGCCGGTGCGCAGGGTGACGATGTAGTGGTCGGGCACGCGCTCGCCCGTCGTCGTCCGCAGCGGGGCGGGCCGGCGCGGCCCCCCGGGGCCGGGGCCGGACGGCCCGGCCGGGGCGCCCGGCGTGCCGGCCAGCGCGACGACCAGGGGGAGCACCAGGAGGAGGGCCGCGGCGGGTCCGTAGCGTCGGGCGGAGCGTCGGGGCAGTCTCATGCGGGGTCCGTTCGGGGCGGGGGCGGCATGCGGTCCGGGCGAATCCGGCGGATTGCACGGAAATGCCGGATCCTCGGGGACTCCTGGGGTGCGGTCCGGTGGTGCTGGACCGGCCCCGGGGGCGGGAGCGCGCCCACGGAGCCGTTCCTCTATGGATATGTCGACATGTCTGTCACCCGCGATCCGGGCTGAGCCGACCGGCTGGCCACGCTGCGCCACCCGCGTGACCGGCCGCCCGCCGCCCCGCAGGGTCCCGGCCGGGCGCCGGTTCGCCTTGAGCAGGCCGGTCCGGTTAGGTTTTCGGACATGACCGATGCTGTTGCTTCCCCCTCCACCACCGGCGCAGTCGCCGCCGGCCTCGCCACGATCGCCGCGGACGGCACCGTCCTCGACACCTGGTTCCCGGCTCCCGGGCTGACCGCCGAGCCCGGCCCCGCCGGTACCGAGCGGCTGACCGCCGAGCGCGCCGCCGAACTGCTGGGCGAGGGCGCCCTCAAGGCCGTGGGCCCGGACAGCCGCCGTGGCGTCGAGGTCGTGGCCGTCCGCACGGTCATCGCCTCGCTCGACGACAAGCCCCTCGACGCGCACGACGCCTACCTGCGCCTGCACCTGCTCTCCAGCCGCCTGGTCAAGCCGCACGGCCAGAACCTGGACGGCATCTTCGGCCTGCTCGCCAACGTCGCCTGGACCTCGCTCGGCCCCGTCGCCGTCGACCAGGTCGAGACCGTGCGCCTGAACGCCCGTGCCGAGGGCCTGCACCTGCAGGTCACCAGCATCGACAAGTTCCCGCGCATGACCGACTACGTCGCCCCGTCCGGCGTCCGCATCGCCGACGCCGACCGCGTCCGCCTCGGCGCGCACCTCGGATCCGGCACGACCGTCATGCACGAGGGCTTCGTCAACTTCAACGCCGGCACGCTCGGCACCTCCATGGTCGAGGGCCGCATCAGCGCGGGCGTCGTCGTCGGCGACGGCACCGACATCGGCGGCGGCGCCTCCACCATGGGCACCCTCTCCGGCGGCGGCAAGCAGATCATCTCCATCGGTGAGCGCTGCCTGCTCGGCGCCGAGTCCGGCATCGGCATCGCGCTCGGCGACGAGTGCGTCGTCGAGGCGGGCCTGTACGTCACCGCCGGCACCCGGGTGACCCTGCCGGACGGCCAGGTCGTCAAGGCACTGGAGCTCTCCGGCGCCGACAACATCCTCTTCCGCCGCAACTCCACCACCGGCGCCGTGGAGGCCCGTCCGTACAAGAGCACGTGGGGCGGGCTCAACGAGATCCTGCACAGCCACAACTGATCACCGGCTGATCCGGAGCAGGAGCGGCCGTCCCCACCCCCGTCGGGTACGGCCGCTCCCGCGTCTGCCGCGCACGCCGCGCCTACGGGGCCAGCTTTCCGTACGCCTCCAGCAGCGCCTCGGTGCACTCGGCGGACGCCGGACGCAGGGGTGCGCGGACCGGGCCGGCCGGCAGGCCCCGTTCGTTCAGCAGGGCCTTCGCCGTGACCGTGCCGGGGAGGCCGGAGGCCATCATGAGCTCCGTCAGCGGGAGCAGCCGCTGGTGCAGGCGCGTCGCCTCGTCCGTCGCCCCCCGGTCGAAGGCGTCCAGGACCGCGGCCACCGCCGGGCCCGCGACGTTGGCCACCGTGCTGACGTAGCCCACGCCGCCCACCGCGCGCAGCGGGAGGTTCAGCTCCTCCGAGCCCGAGTAGTAGGCCAGACCCGTCGCGGCGATCACCTTGGCGCTGCCGAACAGGTCGTACGCGCAGTCCTTGACCCCGGCGATGCGCGGGTGGTCGGCCAGCCGCAGCATGGTGTCGGGCTCGATGCGGGTGCCGGTGCGGCCGGGGATGTCGTAGAGCATCACCGGGAGGCCGATCGCGTCGGCGACCGTGCGGAAGTGCTCGGCGACGTCCTCCTGGGGCGGCCTGCTGTAGTAGGGGGTGACGGCCAGCACGCCGTGCGCCCCGGCCTTCTCGGCCGCCCGGGCCAGCTCCACGGTGTGCCGGGTGTCCGCCGTGCCGACGCCCGCCGTGATCCGCGCCCGGTCCCCGACCGCCTCGGCCACCGCGGTGATCAGCGCGCTCTTCTCGGCGTCACTGGTGGTCGGCGATTCGCCGGTGGTGCCGCTGAGCACCAGGCCGTCGCAGCCGCCCCGCCCGACGAGGTGGTCGGCGAGGCGCTGCGCGCCGTCCAGGTCGAGCGCCCCGTCCGGGGTGAACGGGGTGACCATCGCACAGACGGTACGGCCGAAGGGGCTGGTGGACGGCATGGCACTCACACTCACGCTCCGGAATCGGGATCTCCGCGGCTTCCGCGACTCTCCGCGGGCCACACCCGATTCTGGGCTCCTCCGACCGTACAGGTCTATTTAAATGTTCTGCCGGGTTCCCTTAAGGAGTGTTACGGCTTCCAGCGCAGCACCTGCGGGTCGTGGTCGCTTGCCTGGTCGGCGAACTCGGCGTTGACGTGCACGATGTCGTAGTCGACGCGGCCGAGGTGGCGGCTCGTCAGCATGTGGTCCAGGACCTGCGAGTTGCCCTGGTAGACGTAGCCGTACCGCTCCTTCTTCGGGAGCCGGTCGACGAGGTCCGTCAGGACGCCGCCCGCGGTGAGCGCCTTGAGGGCCGGCGAGAACTGGTAGTCGTTCAGGTCGCCCGCGACGATCACGTTGGCCTGCCGGTCGGCCGCCAGGAGGTCCTTGACGAAGGCGTTGACGGCCTGCGCCTGCTGGGTGCGCTGCACCTCCGACGTCCGCGCGGGGGGCTGGAAGCGGCTGTCGACGCCCTGGTCGCCGCCCTTGGAGTTGAAGTGGTTGGCGACGACGAAGACGTCCTTGCCGCGGAAGGAGAACTGCCCCACCAGCGGCTTGCGGCTGTTCGCCCAGGCCGCGTTCGCCGGGTCGATCCGGCCGGGGGAGGCGCTGAGCGCGGCCTTGCCGCCCTCGCGGGTGACCTTCACGGCCGTGGTGGAGTCGCCGCCCGGGACGTCCTTGAACGCCACGCGCGCGGGGTTGAAGAGGAAGGCCGTGCGGATGTTGCCGCCCGGCTGGCCGCCGTCCCGCCCGTCGACGGGGTTGACCTGCCGCCACTGGTACGCCGGGCCGCCCGCCGCGACGATCGCGTCCGTGAGCTTCTTCAGCGTCTGGTCGGCGTCGACGACGCCGTCGTTGGTCGTGCCGTTGTTGTCCTGGACCTCTTCGAGGGCCACGACGTCGGGCGAGGCGAGGTTGGTCACCAGCGCCGCCGCCAGGCGGTCGAACTTCGCCTGCGGCGTCTTCGGCGAGAGGTTCTCGACGTTGTAGGTGGCGACGGCCAGCTCGCCGTCCTTCTGCTTGCGCGTGGTCTCGCGCTGCAGCTTGCCGTCCTTGAGCGCGCCCAGCTCGGTGGCCTGGAGGGTGTAGCCGCCGAAGTTGTCGTAGTCGAGCGGGCCGGCGGT
This sequence comes from Streptomyces sichuanensis, assembly GCF_020328095.1. NCBI lineage: Bacteria > Bacillati > Actinomycetota > Actinomycetes > Kitasatosporales > Streptomycetaceae > Streptomyces > Streptomyces sichuanensis. Next base: position 39,961 of record NZ_JAIXMK010000011.1, on the reverse strand, counting down.
GGTGCCGGTGAGCTCGTCGCCGACGTTCGCGACCGGGAAGGGGTGCTGTGCGTAGGGGAGCAGGGAGACGACCTTCACCCGGCCGGCGTTCGGGTCGCCGTACGCGCCGTAGACCGTGCCGCCGCGGACGGTGCGGTTGTGCCGGGGGTCGGTGGTGACCCACAGGTCCTTGTGCTCGCTGGTGGCGCCGACGACGGGAGCGTCGCGGACCTCCACCCGCATGCCCTCCAGGGACTCGTAGCGGTCCAGGGCGTAACGGCCGGGGGTGAGCGGGAGCTTCTCGATGGAGCCGCCGTGCGCGTCGGGCGCGTAGCGGGCCGGAACGGTGGAGGGGCGCAGCCGCACGGCGGCGGGCAGGGCGTTGCCGGAGGACGTGACGCCGACGGTCGGCTTGGTGAGCTGGGTGACCGACTGCAGACCCGCGGCCTCGCCGCCGGGGTAGTACTCGGTGACCGTGCCGGAGACGAGCACGGCGTCGCCGACGGCGACGGCCGGGGCGTCCTTGCCGGTGAAGACGTAGATGCCCTCGCTGGTGGCGTCGTCCTTGTCGGGGTTCGGGTCCTGGACCCAGAAGCCGCGGGCCGAACCGAAGTTCTTGACGGCCGTGACGACGCCCGGGACGTCCGCGACCTGCCGGCCGGCGAGCGGGGAGACCCGGGTCGTGCCCTGGATGTCATGGATGCGGACCGCGGTCCCGTCGGCCGCGCTCGCGGACTGGGCGGGCACGAGCAGCCCGGCCGCGAGCGCGCCGGCTATGAGGGTGCCGACGGTCACATGGCGTCGGCGCGGGGAACGGCGGGTGGGCAGCACGAATGCCTCCGTGAGGAGTGATGAGGGGGGTGAGCAGGGGAGACCACGGCCCGACACCCCTGCCGGCCGTGGCTCCGGCCGGAGGGGCGACGCGCTGGGTGATCTTGTGTGGTGCCGGGTGATTACATGCCGTCACATGACCGGTACGCAATCTACGCGCGTCAATGTCGTGTGTGAGCAGGCCAGTTGTCAAGGGTCCGGCGGGAATCCGGTGCGGGGGGCGCCGGGACGGCGCCGGGATCGGGGAGTGGGCGGGGGCCGGGTCGGCGGCCCTGGTGCCGGGCATTGCGGGGACGTTGCCGGGCCGGCGCCGGGGTGGGGCCCGGTAGCGGGTGGCCTGGGGCCGGGTCGGCGGGGCGATGCCGGGGCGGCGCCGGTGGCCGGTGGCTGGGCGTGGGAGTGGGCGGGGCCGGAGCGGACCCGGGTTCGGCCCGGGGGTGCGAGGGGCTGGGGTCCGGGCGCTGGACCGGGGCGGGGTTGGCAGTGAGTTCGGTCTGATGGTTCGGGCAGGCGCCTGGGGGCAGGCAGCTGCTCCGGCTGCGACCGGGCGCGCGACCGGACCGGGGGCCGGCACGGGCGGGCCCCGGGCGATTGCGTCGCTTGCCGACGCTGGGCGGCCGGTGGGCCGGTGGGCGAGCCCGGGTCCGGGCGGGCCCGGGTGGGGGTCCTGGGGCCCGTTGCGGCCGTGAGTGGGGAGGGTCGGCGAAATCGCCGCCGGCACGGCCTAGGCTTGGCCCTTGCGCCCGGGACCACGGCGCCGCCCCGCCACCACGAGGAGATGACCCCCCTGATGTCCGCAGACCGCCCGACCATGCCGCCGGTGCGGCTGCCCTCCGACGCGGAGCTCGCGCGGGACGCGCTCTCCGCGCCGCTGTTCGCCCGCGCCGCGAAGCTCGCCCGCTGGGCCGGCGAGGGCACCCCGGTCGGAGCGGGCGGCGAACTGCTCGCCGGTCAGCTGCAGACCGCCACCGAACTCCTGGGCCTGGAGGCCGAGGAGGACGGCACCGCCTACGCCGCCGAGGCGTGGCAGCTCGCCCTGGACACCGGCCTCGTCGAATTCACCGAGAACGAGGGCGCCGACGCCGAGGACCTCGACGCGGACGCCGACCAGCCCTACGGCACGGCCGTCGCCGGCGAGGAGCTCGCCACGCTCACCTCCGGCAGCCCGCAGGACGTCCTCGAACTCTGGCTCGGTGGCCTGGAGACCGTCCTCGCCGACGCCGCCGCCCCCGACCTCGGCGACCTCGTCGAGCAGCTCACCGACTCCTCCGGCGACCTGGACCTCGACGCCCTCGACTGGAACCCCGAGGAGGAGGCCGACTTCCTCGACGGCATCCTCGGCAACCTCTACCTGCTCACCGCCGTCGGCGAGGGCTCCGCCGAACGGCCCGTCCCGCTGCCCGCGCTCGCCGCCTCCATGATCGTGCCCGACGACATGGACGAGCCCACCGACGACGTCCTCGAAGAGGTCTCCGACGCCATGATGCGCCTGGACGACCAGTTCCGGATGCTCGCCCCGACCGGCATCGTCCACTACCGGCCCGTCGACGAGTCCCTCATCGAGGTCGTCGACGGCGAGGGCCACATCCGCGAGTCCGTCGACGGCGTGGACTCCGAACTCCCCGAGGACGAGGACGTCTCCCGCTACGGCATGGTCGCGCTCACCCCGCTCGGCCTCTTCGCCGTGCGCAGCCGGATGCTCGACGCCGGCGTCGACGCCCCGGCCGTCGGCGACCTCGCCGAGGCCGGAGCCGACGACCTCCTCGCGGCCCTGCCCGGCCACCCGGCCGCCGCCGCCCGCGCCGAGGCCGAGCTCTGGCTCGCCCGCCGCGCGCCCCTCGACGCCGCCCGCGAACTGCTGGCCGCCGCCCGCGGCGCCGACGACGAGGGCCCCGGCCGTCGCCTGCTCTGCCAGCAGACGCTCTCCCTCCTCGGCACCGAGGCCGAGCCCGCCCTGCGCGAGGTCCTCGACGACCCCCAGCTCGCCGGCCTCGCCCGCGTCTGGCTCGCCGAGCGCGGCGTCACGGACGTCCCCGAGCCCGGCCAGGACGTGGTCTTCTGGCTGACCATCGACACCATCGCCGCCCAGCTCGCCGCCGAGGAGGAAGACTCCGAGGAGCTCCAGGGCCTGGTGGAGAGCCTCGTCGGGCAGCACAGCGGCTTCTTCGACCTCGCCTGGAAGGTCGACCACCCCGCCACCGCCGACGTCCTGGAGGCGATGGGCCGCCTCCACCCCGACAAGGCCACGGCCAAGGAGGCCCGCAAGGCCGCCTTCAAGGCGCGCTCGCGGGGCTGAGGAACACTCATCGCGGCCGGCGGGGCCGGGCGGCGACGGTCCGGGCGGCGACGGTCCGGGCGGTGACGTGTCCGGGCGTCACCCGGCCGGTCCGTCCGTCCGTTCGGCCGGTCGGATCCGGCCGAATGGTGCTCGCGGCCCGGCGGCTCTCGGTCCCACCGGGCCCGTCACCCGGCCCCGGCAGCGTCGGCGGGTACTTGTCCTTCCGACGCCGGGGCTTCGGGCCGTGTTCACCCCGGCTTTCCGGGGGAACGGGAACGTAAGCGCCGTCGCCGGGCTTTCGCGGGCCCTGCGACGGCGAGCTGTCGAACCCGCCCCGGAGCCTGGAGACGACGATGACCCTCAGCCGCAGAGATTTCGCCAAGCGATCAGCGTTCACCGGCGCCGGAGTGGTGCTCGCCGGAAGCGTCGGGGTGCTCGCCAGCGCGCCCGGTGCGCTCGCCGGCGAGGCGTCGGACGGGCAGGAGCCGCAGGAGGCGCGCGCGGCGCGCCGGATCGGGTACGGGCCGCTCCGGCCCGACCCCGCCGGGCTGCTCGCGCTGCCCGCCGGGTTCTCGTACCGCGTCATCACCCGCACCGGCGTCACCGAGCTGGAGTCCGGCGAGTCCACCCCCTCCCACCACGACGGCACCGCCGCCTTCGAGGGACGGCGCGGCACCGTCCTGCTCGTCAACAACCACGAGCTCAAGGGACCCCGGTCCGGCTGGAAGCACCCCGTGCCGCTGGCCGAGGGACTCGTCTACGACCCCGCCGCCTCCGGCGGCTGCACGGTCGTGGAGGTCGCCCGGCACGGCGAGCACGTCGCCGAGTGGGTCGGCATCGCCGGTACGTCCACCAACTGCGCCGGCGGCAGCACCCCGTGGGGGACGTGGCTCACCTGCGAGGAGACCGAGGACAAGGCCGGCCAGAACGGCATGACCAAGGACCACGGCTACGTCTTCGAGGTCGACCCGTACGACCGGCGCGCCAACCGCGCCCCCAGGCCCGTCAAGGCGCTGGGCCGCTACGCCCACGAGGCCGTCGTCGTCGACCCGGGGCGCGGCCACCTGTATCTGACCGAGGACGCCTCCGGTCCCAACGGGCTGTTCTACCGCTGGACTCCGCCGGCCGGTTTCCGGCACGGGCGCGGTCGGCTGCGGACGCTCGCCGACGGCGCGGGCGCGCTGCAGGCGTTCACGTGCTACGACTCCGGCGGCCGGTTCGTCGACGACCTCTCGCGCGCCACCCGCGTCGGCACCGTCTACGGCGTCGACTGGACCGACGTTCCCGACCGCGACGCGCGGACGACGCCCGTGCGCAAGCAGTTCAAGGACGGGCAGGTCACCCGGGCCCGCAAGCTGGAGGGCATGTGGTGGGGCGACGGCGGCGTGTACGTCGTCTCCTCCTTCGCCCGGGACGAGAGCCCCGTGCAGCACGACGGGCAGGTCTGGTTCTACAACCCGCGCCGCCGCACCCTCACCCTGAAGGTGCTGCTCGGCGTCAACAAGGACCCCGGGCGCGACGGGGCCTTCGACGGGCCCGACAACATCACCGTCTCCCCGTACGGGGGCCTCGTCATAGCCGAGGACGGCGAGGGCGTGCAGCACCTCTTCGGTGCCGTCGACGACGGGCGCACGTACCCCATCGCCCGCAACGAGCTCAACATCGGGACGCCGGAGAAGCCGGAGTTCAGCGAGTTCACGGGGGTGACCTTCTCGCCCGACGGGCGGACGCTGTTCGCCAACCTCCAGGATCCCGGGATCATGCTGGCCATCAGCGGGCCCTGGCGGCGGCACTGATCGCCTGTGCGGGGCGTGGGAATCCCGGGGGCCTGCGCTTGTTGATGTGGAGGTGACCTTTCAGCTCTCCGTACTGGACCGCTCCCGTACCCGGCAGGGGCGGCCACCCGGCGAGGCCCTGCGCGAGACCGTGCGCTTCGCGCAGGAGGCCGAGGCCCTCGGCTACCACCGGTTCTGGGTCTCCGAGCACCACAGCGTGCCCGGCGTCGCCGGCTCGGCGCCCACCGTCCTCGCGGCGGCGGTCGCCGCGGCCACGTCCCGGATCCGGGTCGGTACGGGCGGTGTGATGCTGCCCAACCACCGGCCCCTGGTGGTCGCCGAGCAGTTCGGGGTGCTGGAGTCGCTCTTTCCGGGGCGCATCGACATGGGGCTGGGGCGGTCGGTGGGCTTCACGGGTGGGATCCGGCAGGCGTTGGGCGTCCCCAAGGACGCCATGGGGGGCTTCGGGGCGCAGCTCCGGGAGCTGGCGGGGTGGTTCGGCGGGGTCCCGCCGGTTCCGGGCGTGCATGCGCTGCCTGCGGAGGGGCTGCTTCCGCCGCTCTTCGTGCTGGCCAACGCCTCCGGGGCCGACGTTGCCGCGGAGGCCGGCGCAGCGCTGGTCGTCGGGGGGTTCTCGGAGTCGGCCGCCGCCGCCGTCGAGCGGTACCGGGCGGGGTTCCGGGCCTCGGTGTGGTGGGAGAAGCCGTACGTCGTCGTCGCCGGGAACGTCGCCGTGGGGGAGACGCGGGAGGCGGCGCGGCGGCTGCTGGTGCCCGAGGCGTGGGCGGTGGCCCATTCGCGGACGCACGGGGTGTTTCCGGCGTTGCGGCCGGCTGAGGAGGTGGAGCGGCTGGACATGTCCGAGCGGGAGCGGGGGTTCTACGAGGGTGCCTTGCGCGGGCACGTTTACGGCACGGAGGGCGAGGTCGCTGCTGCTCTGGGCTCTTTTGTGCGGAGTGTCGGTGCCGATGAGGTGCTCGTCACCACCGGGTCGTACGACCGTGACGCGTTGGTGGACTCCTACCGGAGGCTCGCGGCGGTCGTGGGGCGGGGCTCCCTCCCCCGCCCCGGTCCCTCCTGACCGTGGTCCCCCGCGCGTCCCTACAGCGCCTGCGCCGCCGGCTTCACCAGGTCGCGGACCGTCTTCGCCTTGACGTAGTCGCCCAGCGCCGTCATCTCCCACTCGCCCGAGAACTGGCGGATGAACTTGCACATGAGGACGCCCGTCTTCGGCTCCGCGCCCGTGAGGTCGAAGCGGACCAGCTCCTCGCCGGTCTGGGCGTCGAGGAGGCGGCAGTACGCCTTGGCGACCTCCGTGAACTTCTGGCCGTTGAACGAGCTGACCGTGAACACCAGGCCCGTCACCTCCGGCGGGAGGCCGCCCATGTGGACGGTGATCGTCTCGTCGTCGCCCGAGCCGTCGCCGGTGAGGTTGTCACCGGAGTGCTGGATGGCGCCGTTGAGGATCTGGAGGCGGCCGAAGTAGCAGGCGTCGATCATGTTGCGGTCGGGGCCGTAGGCGATGACCGAGGCGTCCAGGTCGATCGCCCGGCTGTTCCACGCCGGCTCCCAGCCCAGGCCCATCCTCACCGAGCGGGTCAGCGGCTGGCCGCCCTTGACCAGCGACACCGTCTCGTTCTTGCGGAGGCTGACCTTGCCCTTGTCCAGGTTGATCCTGCCCGGGGCGGCGGGCGGGGCCGGGGGAGCGGCGGCCGGCATGGGCGGTGCCGCTGCGGGGACGGGGGCCGGTGCGGCCGCCGTCGGCTCCTCCACGCTCACGCCGAAGTCCGTGGCGATGCCCGCCAGGCCGTTCGCATAGCCCTGGCCCACCGCGCGGACCTTCCACGCGCCGTTGCGGCGGTAGACCTCCACGACCAGCAGTGCGGTCTCCGTGCCCAGCCGGGGCGGGGTGAAGGTGGCGATCACGGAGCCGTCGTCCGCGTTGCGGACGGTGGCGGTGGGCTCGGTGCCCGCGAAGGTGGCGCCCGTGGCGTCCGGGCTCGCCGTGACCACGATCTTCTCGATGGCGGCCGGGACGGCCGTGGTGTCGACGGTGATCGCGTCGGGCGTTGCCCCGGACGCGGCCCGGTGGGTCACGCCCGGGCCGCTGGGCTGGTTGTAGAAGACGAAGTCGTCGTCGGAGCGCACCTTGCCGTCGGCGGTGAGCAGCAGGCCCGAAACGTCGAGCCGCACCGGGGCGGTGACGTCCACCGTCACGCGGGCGACGGAGAGCGGGATGTTCGAGCCGGGTGTCATAGCGGTCATGTCCCGGGTAACGAGCGGCCCGGCTTTACGGTTCCATGACCCGCCCGGTTCGAACATCTCACCCCGGGGAGACGAAGCCGCTCTCGTAGGCGGCGATGACCGCCTGGGTGCGGTCGCGCACCCCCAGCTTGGCGAGCACCCCCGCCACATGGGTCTTCACCGTGGCCGCGCCCAGCGTCATCCGGGCGGCGATCTCGGCGTTCGACAGCCCCGCCGTCATCAGCCGCAGCACCTCCGCCTCGCGGTCGGTGAGCCGGTCGCGCAGGGTGTCCTTGCGGGGAGCGGTGCGGCCCGCGTGCGCGGCGGCCAGGGCGCGTACCGCGGAGGGGAAGAGCAGCGAGTCGCTGCCGGCCACCACGCGGACGGCCTGGACGAGTTCGTCGGCGCCCGACCGCTTGAGGAGGAAACCGGAGGCGCCGGCGCGCAGGGCGTCGTAGACGTAGCTGTCGTTCTCGAAGGTGGTGACGACGACGATGCGCGGCGGGTCGTCCATGGTGGCCAGGATGCGCTCGGTGGCGCGGATCCCGTCCACCTCGGGCATCCGGACGTCCATCAGCACGACGTCGGGGCGCAGTGCGCGGACCACGGTGACGGCCTCGGCACCGGTGGCCGCCTCGCCGACCACTTCCATGCCCGGCTCGGTGCCCAGGATGGTCCGCAGGGCCGTGCGGACCAGGTGCTCGTCGTCGGCCAGGACGATGCGTATCACCGGGCCTCACCGCGCAGCGGCAGGCGGACCGAGAGCTGCCAGACGCCGTCGTGCGCGCCCGAGGAGCTGCTGCCGCGCAGCAGCCGGGCCCGTTCGGCGATGCCGAGCAGGCCGCGGCCGCCGCCCTGGCGGCGGGGGGTGGGGCCGGGTTTCAGGGGATTCTCCAAGGTGACCTCCAGATCGTCGTCGTCCACGGTGATCCGCAGCTGCACGGGCACCCGGCCCGCGTGCCGCAGGGCGTTGCTGAGCCCCTCCTGCACGATGCGGTACGCCTCGCGCGAGACGACCGCGGGCACCTCGGCCAGGCCGCCGTGGGCGGCGAAGTCGACGGTGCCGCCGGCCGCGCGCGTCCGCTCCAGCAGTCCGTCCACGTCGGTGAGGGTGGGCGCGGGGGCGGTGGGGGCGGTGCCGTCCTCGCGCAGCAGGCCCAGGACGGTGTCGAGTTCACCGACCGCCTCGCGCGCGGTCTCCTCGATCGAGGTCAGCGCCTGGCGGGCGAACGCCGGGTCGGCGTCGAGGACCCTGCGGGCGGCGGCTGCCTGCAGGGTCACGGCGCTCAGCGCGTGGCCGACCGAGTCGTGGAGCTCGCGCGCCAGGCGGTTGCGCAGCGCCAGCTGCAGGGCACGCTCCTCGGCCTCCGCGAGCCGGTCCGCCGCCGTGGGGCCGAGCAGGACGGGCGCGCAGCGCGCCAGCAGCGAGCCCGCCGCCCAGGACGTGCCGATGAGCAGTGCCAGCAGGGCGAGCCCCGCCACGGGGGCCAGTGCGGGCCACGGGAAGCCCGTGCCACCGAGGGGGTAGTGGTCCTCGATGCCGGCCGGCAGCCCGGTGACCGGCGAGGCGATCAGTACGACGGCCATCGGCGGCACGGCCAGGGACATGCCGCTGACGATGCCGCCGGTCAGCAGGTGCAGCGTGTACCAGGCGGCCGTCCGTCCCCGTGCCGCCCACGACCGGCTGGGCCCGGTGGCCAGGTCGGCCTCGGGCACCCCGCACAACGCCCGGGCCGCCGCGCCCTCCAGCGGCCGTACGAGCGGGTAGAGGGCCGTGACGGCCGCGGGGGCGAGGGCCAGGGCGAAGACGGCGAACTGCCAGGAGAGCGAGGAGGGGACGAAGGTGCCGCGGTCGGGGTCCTGGACGGCGACCACCAGCAGCGTGTTCGCCGCCAGGTAATACGGCGTCAGCAGGGCGCCACCCAGCAGCAGGTGCACCCAGCGCAGCCGGGCGCGGCGCCCCAGCGCCGCGTGGCGCAGGGCCGCCGTCACGGGGTGCTGCGCCGGTGGAAGTAGTGGGCGCCGCCCGCGAGTACGAGCAATCCGATGATCACCTGCACAGCGTAGGTGATCGCCGCCGGCGGGGTCGCGGCCCGCTGGACCAGCCCGGTCGTGAGCAGCCAGCCGCCCCAGCAGCCGAGCGCCGCCGAGCCCACGCCCGTCAGCAGCAGCGGCACCCACAACGGCACGGCCCGCCGGCTCAGCAGCAGCACGATGCCGGCCACGGCCGCGGCGCCGTAGAGGACGTACGCCGCCTCCTGCACGGCGGCGTCCGCGCCGGAGCGGCCGGCCATCGCGCCCGGCAGCCCGGTGCGCACGCCGCTCGACCACACCAGGTGCGCGCCCGCCTGACCCACCGCCAGCACCGCCGCGGCCACCGCCGCGCCGCGCGGCCACCGGCCCCGCAGCCGGGCGGCCGGGTCCCCGGCGCTTCCCTGCCACAGGTGGCCCCACCGCCCGCGGGCGTACAGCACGAACAGGGCCCCCAGCGCCAGACCCTGGACGATGAACCCGCTGTAGACCACGGTGAAGACCCACTCGTCCAGGAACGGCCGTCCGTCCGCGGGGTGTCCGGCGTCCGTCGCGCCCAGCATCCCGAGCGCGAGCCGCGCCGGGAAGCCGACGATGACGGGCGTCAGCAGCCCCACGGCACCCCACATCGGCAGCACCAGGAGCCAGGACGGGGCGCGCCTGCCCCACGGGCACGTCAGCAGCAGGGCCAGGACGATCACGCCCGTGTCCATCAGCAGCGTGAGCGCGTTGGCCGCCTTCAGGAGCGTTTCGTGCTCCAGTGCAGCACTGCCCTCGGGAATGCCGATGCGGCTGCCGGCCAGCCAGGCGACCTTCAGCGCGAGGTAGGGCACACACGCGGCGATGGCGCCGGCCCGCAGCAGACGGCGGGCCGTCACGTGGTCGTCCCGGCGCGGCTCCGCCGTCGCGGTGACGGCGGCCGGCGACAGCGGTGGCGAAGGCATCCGGCTCATGCGCCCAGCCTTCCGTCCCCGGCCGCCGGGCGCCTCGGCCCGGACGGCGGACCTTCTCCGCCGCAAGGCTGAACCGCCCCTCCTCCGCACGGCCCGGGCCCGCGGGCCGCCGGTCCGCCCCAGGGCGGGTGGGGCCGGGCCGGGCGGCCCTCGCCGTCATGGGACGCCGGGCTCGTACAGTGCCTGCATGGACGACAGCGCGGTGTTGCACATCAAGGGACGGATACTCGTCGGACCGGACCCGCTGGACGGGGTGCGCGACGAGTTGTGGGTCGTCGGCGGGCGGATCACCTTCGACCGGCCCACCGGCGCGCGGGACGTCACCACCGTCGAGGGATGGGTCCTCCCCGGCCTGGTGGACGCCCACTGCCACGTGGGGCTCGACGCGCACGGCGCGGTCGACGACGCGACCACCGAGAAGCAGGCGCTGACCGAGCGGCACGCCGGCGCGCTGCTGCTGCGCGACGCCGGATCCCCCTCCGACACCCGCTGGATCGACGAGCGCGAGGACCTGCCGCGCATCATCCGCGCCGGCCGCCACATCGCCCGCACCCGCCGTTACATCCGCAACTACGCACACGAGATCGAGCCCGAGGACCTCGTGGCGTACGTGGCGCGCGAGGCACGGCGGGGCGACGGCTGGGTCAAGCTCGTCGGCGACTGGATCGACCGCGAGACCGGCGACCTGGGAGCCTGCTGGCCGCGCGGCGCGGTCGAGGCCGCCATCGCCGAGGCCCACCGGCTGGGGGCCCGCGTCACCGCGCACTGCTTCGCGGAGGAGACGCTCGCCCCGCTGGTGGAGGCGGGCATCGACTGCATCGAGCACGCGACGGGCCTCACCGAGGAGACGATCCCGCTCTTCGCCGAGCGGGGCGTGGCCATCGTGCCGACGCTGGTCAACATCGCCACCTTCCCCCGGCTCGCGGACGGCGGCCAGGGCAAGTTCCCCCGCTGGGCGGACCACATGCGGCGCCTGCACGCGCGCCGCTACGCGACCGTGGGCGCCGCCCACGACGCCGGCATCCCCGTCTACGTCGGCACCGACGCGGGTGGCTCGCTCCCGCACGGACTGGTCGGCCAGGAGGTCGCGGAGCTGGTCAAGGCGGGCATCCCGGCGTCGGCCGCCCTGTCGGCGGCGACGTGGGGGGCCCGGGCGTGGCTGGGCCGCCCGGGCCTGGAGGAGGGCGCCCCGGCCGACCTCGTGGTCTACGACGCCGATCCGCGCGCCGACGTCCGGGTGCTGGGGACGCCGCGCCGGGTGGTACTGAGGGGGCGCGTGGTGGCGTGAGGGCCGGCCGTCAGCCGAACACGGCGTCCAGGGCGGCCACGACCAGCCCGACGCCCGTGAACAGGGCGGCCACGCCCCCGCAGCCGGCGCCCAGCACCGTACGTGCTCGCAGGGGCTCCCGGCCGGCGGCGCCGCGGAGGTGGGAGTGGCGCGTCACCAGCGCGACCGGGACGGTCGCCGCGGTGAGTCCGAGCCACCACCACAGGTGGACCGCCGGCGCCGCCGCGCCCCCGTGCGCCAGCCCGGTCGCCGCCCCCACCACGGCGACCACGAAGGCCGTCACCACGGCACTCGCGGGCGGCACCCACCACCAGGCCCCCGCACCGCCCCACCGGGTGCCCGCCTGCCGTGCCAGCACGGTGGTGGGCAGCACGAACGTGCAGACGAAGCAGAGGGACGCCGCGGCCAGGAGGGGCAGCAGGACCGGCAGGGCGAAGACGGCCAGGGCCGGGCTCTCGGGACCCGCTTCGCCCTCGGGCACCGGCGTCGGACGCACGAACTCCCACATCCACAGACCCGCCCACGCCAGCGCCGTTTCGACCATGAAGGCCGCTGTGGCGACCTTGGTCATCGACCACGTCCACGCCGTGTGGGGCGCTATCGCTGCTTTCACGCCACTGATCATCCTCCGTCCGCCGATGTGACGGAAAACCGCCCCCGGTACACGGGAATCGAATACCTGGGCGAAACTCATCCTTCGGAGTGAACTCCCTCTGGTCATATGGTCGTTCACCCTCACGTGATCGAACATTGCGGGGTCGATGCCGTCGGCGCGCGATGTCCCCCATTGGCGCGCCGGCGGCTCCTTTCTCCCGTGGGGGTTCCACACACGTGTCCAGCACCACCAGCGCTTCCTCCGGCATGCCCGCACGCCGGTTCACGGCCCTCGCCGCGACGGCCACGGCCACCGCCCTCGCCCTGGGCGCCGCGCCCGCGCACGCCACCGACTCCGGCACCGCGGCGGCGACCGTGCTGCGCACCGGCCTCGACGTCTCCCTCCTCGGCGGCGCCGCGCACGTACCGGTCAACGCCGGCCTCAACGACGTGAAGGCGCCGGGCGACGCCGCCAGGACCGCCCTCACCGTCACCCTCGACGGCATCGAACAGGGCAGGCCCGTCAGCATCCTGCGCGCCGACGCCGCCACCTCCCGCGCCACCGCCGACCGCACCGGGTCCAAGGGCTACGCCCGCCTCGTCCACGCCGCCGTGCACGTCCCCGGCCTCCCGCTGCGCCCCCTCATCGAGGTCGAGCAGGTCACTTCCGAGGCCGCGTGCACGACGGGCGGGAAACCCACCGCCACCTCGAACGTCCTCGGCGGCGTCTCGGTGCTCGGCAAGAAGGTCACGCTCAGCGCCACCGGCCCCACCAAGGTGAGCGTGCCCGGCGTCGGCGACGTGCGCCTGGACCTGTCGAAGACGGACACCACGTCACGCACGGCGGCGGCCACCGCCCTCCGGCTCGACGTCGTCATCGACCCGCTCACCCTGGGCGTCGCCAAGGTGCGGGGCACGGTCACGCTCGTCCAGGCCAGCTGCGAGACGCCCGCCGGTACGGGCGAACCGGCGAAGGAGACCCCCGGCACCGGCCCCACGCCGCAGACCGCCGCCCATCAGGCCGCCGCACCGGCGAAGGGCGGCCTCGCCGAGACCGGCGGCAGCTCCGCCACCCCCTACCTCGCGGGCGCGGCCGGCCTGCTCGTCGTCGGGGGCGGCGGAGCCCTCCTCGCCGCCCGCCGCCGCAAGGACGCGCACGGGAACGACTGACGCCCCGGCGCACGGGGCGGCGGCGGGGTCAGCCGGCCGCCAGGGCCTCGCCCAGCGCCGCGACGAAGCGGTCCGTGGTCGCACGGTCCCGGACCGCCAGGCGCAGATAGTCCGGCCCCAGGCCCGGGAACGTGTCGCCCCGGCGCACCGCGAAGCCCAGCCCCCGGAGCCGCGTCCGCACGGCCCCCGCCCCCGCCACCCGGATCAGCACGAACGGCCCGGCCGCCGGACCGCACACGGTCACCTGCGGGAACTCCGCCAGCCGCAACTGCAGGTGCGAGCGGTCCGAGGCGATCCGGTCGGCGGCGTGCGCGGCCTCGGCGAGCGCCGCCGGCGCACTGCACGCCTCCGCCGCCGCCAGCGCCGGCGACGACACCGGCCACAACGGCTGCGCCCGCTCCAGCCTGGCCACCGTGCCGGGCGAGGCCAGCACGTAACCGATGCGCAGCCCCGCCAGGCCCCAGGTCTTGGTGAGGCTGCGCAGCACCACTAGCCCCGGCAGATCCGTACGGGCCGCGAGGGACTCCCGCTCGCCCGGCACCGCGTCCATGAACGCCTCGTCCACCACCAGCGTCCGTCCCGGCCGGGCGAGACGTGCCAGGGCGCGGGCGGGATGGAGGACCGACGTCGGGTTGGTGGGGTTGCCCACGACCACCAGGTCCGTGTCCCCCGGCACCGCGCGCGGATCGAACCGGAAGCCGTCCGCCGCGTCCAGCACCACCCGCTCGACCATGTGCCCGGCGTCCCGCAGGGCCGCCTCCGGCTCGGTGAACTGCGGGTGCACGACCACGGCACGCCGTACCGGCAGCGCCCGGGCGATCAGCACGAACGCCTCGGCCGCCCCCGCCGTCAGCAGCACCCGCTCCTCGGGCAGCCCGTGCCGGTCCGCCACGGCGCGCCGGGCCGCCCGCCCGTCCGGGTACGCCGCGAGCGTGCCGAGCGAGTCGGCTATGCGGTCGCGCAGCCACTGCGGCGGCGTGCCGGAGCGCACGTTGACGGCAAGGTCCGTCAGTTCCGCTCCCATGCCGCGTACTTCGGCGTCTCCGTGGTGCCGCAGGTCGGGTTCGGCGGATGTGTGCATGACGTAAACGGTACTGAGCAGCCGGGTGCGTCGTTCACCCGGGGCGGCCCGCGACGGCCGCCGTGGCCTGCGCGGATTTGCGTTTGGGGACGAGCAGCACGGCCCCCGGCCCCGCCGTCAGCAGCGCGGCCGCCTCGGCGACGCCCGGGGTGCCGAGGGCCCGCCGGGCCGATTCCGAGGGATGCGGCACCGGTTGCGCGGCGAGCACGTGGGGGGCGTACGCGAGCAGGCGCACGCCGAAGCGGGCGGCGGCCGCCAGCAGGGCGGGCTCGGAGGCCCGCACGTCGACGGTGGCCAGCCCCGCCACCGTGGCCGTCCCGGCCTCGGCGACCGTCCGCTCGACGAGTGCGAGCACCTCCTCGACGGACGCCCCGCGGCAGCTGCCGACTCCCACGTACAGGGCGCCGGTCATCGCCCGGCCGCCCGCGCCACGAAGCGCCCCGCCGTGCCGGGGGCTCCCGCCCAGTGGACGTGCAGGTACGAGGCGTGCACGCCGTCCTGGACGAAGCCCTCGACGCGGCGCTGCGGATGGGTGATGCCCCACGCGGGGGCGGCACCGGCACCCGGCTCGACCACCGTGCGGTGGAACTCGTGTCCGCGGACCCGGGTGCCGGCGGTGGCCAGCGGGTTGTCCGCGATCGCCACGGCCTCGCGGTAGCCGAGGGTGAGCCGCTCGCCCATGCGGGCGTCCGCCGGGAGCACGCCGCACATCGGCTTCCCGTCGAGGGAACGGGCGAGGTACAGCAGGCCGGCGCACTCGGCGGCGATGGGCGCGCCCGACCGGGCCAGTGCCGCCACCGCCTGGCGCAGGGGCTCGTTGGCGGAGAGCTCCGCGGCGTACATCTCGGGGAAGCCGCCGCCGATGACGAGGCCGGCGGTGCCGGCCGGGAGCTTTTCGTCCCTCAACGGGTCGAAGGTCACGACCTCCGCGCCGGCCGCGCGCAGCAGCTCGGTGTGCTCGGCGTACGAGAAGGTGAACGCGGCACCACCGGCGACGGCGATCACGGGGGCACCGTTCGGGTGCGGAACGGGTGGGCACGACGCGGCGTGCGTATCCAGCCCCTCCGTCGTCTGAGGAGCGGGGTCCGGGGCGGAGCCCCCGTTCAGGGAAGGGGCGGGGTGGGGGAGAGGCTCGCCGCAGGCGCTCCACGGTTCGGCATCCACCGGCGGGGCCGAGCGGGCCAGGGCCAGGAGCCGCTCCAGGTCGCAGCCCTCCCGGACCCGCGCCGCGAACTCCGCCACCGCGTCGACCGCCTCCGCCCGCCGCTCGGCGACCGGCACCAGGCCCAGGTGCCGGGACGGCGTGTGCACGGGCTCCGCCCGCCGCACCGCGCCCAGCACCTCCACCCCCGACTCCTCCAACGCCTCCCGCAGCAACACCTCGTGGCGGTCCGAGCCGACCTTGTTGAGGATCACCCCCGCCACCCGGACCTCCGGGTCCCAGGACGCGAAGCCGTGCACCAGCGCCGCCACCGACCGCGACTGCGACGACGCGTCGACGACCAGCACCACCGGCGCCCGCAGCAGCTTCGCCACGTGCGCCGTCGACGCCAGCTCGCCCTGCCCCGCCGCCCCGTCGTACAGGCCCATCACGCCCTCGACGACCGCCAGATCGCATCCCGCCGCCCCGTGCAGGAGCAGCGGGGCGATCCGCTCCGGGCCGCACAGGAAGGCGTCCAGGTTGCGGCCCGGACGGCCCGTCGCCAGCGCGTGGTAGCCCGGATCGATGTAGTCCGGGCCCACCTTGTGCGGGGACACCGCGAGGCCCGCGTCCGCGAAGGCCCGCATCAGGCCCGTGGCCACGGTGGTCTTGCCGCTGCCGGACGCCGGAGCGGCGATGACGAGACGGGGGAGGTGCGTACTCACCACTCGATGCCCCGCTGGCCCTTCTGGCCGGTGTCCATGGGGTGCTTGACCTTGGACATGTCCGTCACCAGGTCGGCGAACCCCACCAGCTTCTCCGGGGCGTTGCGGCCGGTGATGACGACGTGCTGGGTGCCCGGCCGGTCGCGCAGCACCTCGATCACCTCGTCCGTGTCGATCCAGCCCCAGTGCATCGGGTACGCGAACTCGTCGAGCACGTACAGCTTGTACGTCTCCGCCGCCAGGTCGCGCTTGACCTGCTCCCAGCCCTCGCGGGCCTTCTCCTCGTTACTGAGCTCGGAATCGCGCTGGATCCACGACCAGCCCTCGCCCATCTTGTGCCAGTCGACGGTCCCGCCCTCGCCGGACGCGCCGAGCACGCGCAGCGCGTTCTCCTCGCCGACCTTCCACTTGGCCGACTTCACGAACTGGAACACCCCGATCGGCCAGCCCTGGTTCCAGGCCCGCAGGGCCAGGCCGAAGGCGGCGGTCGACTTGCCCTTGCCGATGCCGGTGTGGACGAAGACCAGCGGCCGGTTGCGGCGCTGGCGCGTGGTGAGTCCGTCGTCCGGTACGACGGTCGGCTGTCCCTTGGGCATTACGCGGCCCTCCCCGTGTTGGTGTTCCGTACGGCACGCACGTCGCGTACCAGCGCGGAGACGTTGTCCGCGCGCAACTCTTCCAGCGTCACCACCGGACCGCCCAGCGCGCGGCCCAGCTCGCCCGCCAGCCCGAGCCGGACCGGCCCCGCCTCGCAGTCCACGACGACCGACGCCGTGCCCTCGCCGGCCAGCAGCCGCGCCGCGTGCGCGGCGCGCACCAGCGGCTCGGGGCCGCCGGTGGCCCGCCCGTCCGTCACCACGACCAGCAGCGGGCGGCGCGACGGATCACGCAGGCGCTCCACCCGCAGCACCTCGTGCGCCTGCAGCAGGCCCGCGGCGAGGGGGGTGCGGCCGCCGGTCGGCAGCTTCTCCAGCCGCGCCGCGCCCGCCTCCACCGACGAGGTCGGCGGCAGCGCCACCTCGGCACCCGCACCGCGGAAGGTGACCATCCCGATCTTGTCGCGCCGCTGGTAGGCGTCCATGAGCAGCGACAGCACCGCGCCCTTGACGGCGCTCATCCGCTTGCGCGCCGCCATGGAGCCGGAGGCGTCGACGACGAACAGCACCAGATTGCCCTCGCGGCCCTCGCGCACCGCTTCCCGCAGGTCGTCGCGCCGGACCACCAGCCCGGGACCGCTGCGCCCGCGCGCCCGCTGGTGCGGGGCCGCGGCCTGCACGGTCGCGGCCAGGTGCAGCGTGGACAGGCCGCCGCCGCGGGGCCGGCGCGCCCCCGTCGTGCGTCCGTGCGCGGTCAGGGCGCGCGAGCGGCGGCCGTCGGCGCCCTCGCCCAGCCCCGGGACGTCGAACCTGCGGGTCCGGAACGGGTCGGCCGCGGCGACGGCGGGTGCGTCGGGGGCTTCGCCGTTGCCGCCGGGCGCGCCGTCGGGCGTGCTCTGCTGCGGGGCGGGGGTGCCGGAGTCCTGTCGCTGCTGCGGCAGGTCGGGGCCGCCGGTGCCGTCGGGGCGCGGGCCGTCCTGGGGCGGCCGCCCGCCGCCGTCGGGGCCGTCGTCGCCGGGGCCACCGTCCTCCGGGCCCTCGGGCTCCGGGTCCGGCTCGGGCTCCGGCTCGTCGTCCTCGAAGGCGTTCAGGATCTCGTCGAGCTTGTCCTCGTCGAGCCCCGGTGCGTCGAACGGATTGCGCCGCCGCCGGTGCGGCAGCGCCAGCAGCGCCGCCTGCCGCACGTCCTCCACCGTGACGTCCGTACGCCCCGCCCACGCGGCCAGCGCGGTCGCCGTGCGCGCGGTCACGATGTCGGCGCGCATGCCGTCCACCTCGAACCCGGCGCACACCGCGGCGATCCGGCGCAGCGCGCCGTCCCCGAGCCGTACGTCCGGCAGCAGCGCCCGGGCGGCGGCGATGCGCTCGCGCAGCGCGTCCTCCTCCGCCGCCCACTTGGCGGCGAAGGCGGCCGGGTCCTCGTCGTAGGCCAGGCGGCGGCGCACGACCTCCACCCGCTCGTCGGTCTCGCGGGAGGCGGCGACCTCCACGGTGAGGCCGAAGCGGTCGAGGAGCTGCGGCCGCAGCTCGCCCTCCTCGGGGTTCATGGTGCCGACCAGGAGGAAGCGGGACGCGTGACGGACGGAGACGCCCTCGCGCTCGACGGAGGACGAGCCGGTGGCCGCCGCGTCGAGCAGGGAGTCGACCAGGTGGTCGCCCAGGAGGTTGACCTCGTCGACGTACAGCACGCCGCGGTGGGCGGCGGCCAGCAGGCCCGGCTCGAACGCCTTCACGCCCTCGCCCAGGGCACGCTCGATGTCGAGCGAGCCGACGAGCCGGTCCTCGGAGGCGCCGACGGGCAGTTCGACCATGCGGGCGGCCCGGACCTCCGGCGCCCCGCCGCCCGCGTGCGGCCCGTCCGGGCAGGCGGGGTCGGGCGCCGCCGGGTCGCAGGAGAAGCGGCAGTCCGTGACGGTCACCACCTCGGGCAACAGGGCGGCCAAGGCCCTGACGGTGGTGGTCTTCGCGGTCCCCTTCTCGCCGCGCACCAGGACGCCGCCGACCGACGGCGAGATCGCGTTCAGCAGAAGGCCCAGCCGCATGTCGTCCATGCCGACGACCGCGGTGAAGGGGTAGGTGGACGAGGACATCAGCGGTTACCTCCCTGGGGGGAACGACTCGGGCCGGTACGGGTGCTCACGGCGCCCCCGGTGGGATGAAGGGAGCGCCGGCCGGCACCCCGTCCTCGATCAAGCGCAGCAGCGCATCCGTGTCCGCGTGCTCCTCGATCAAGTCGCCCAGCCGGTCCAGCTGTTCCTCCCGCAGCGCCGCGAACGACGTGTCCGGTGCCGGGACGAACGCCCGCCCGGCCGCCTGCGCGACCCGGCGCAGGAACGCCCGGCGGAAGCCGTCGCTCTCCAGCGAGCCGTGCCAGTGGGTGCCCCACACGGCGCCGGACCGGCAGCCGTCCAGGAACGGTTCGTCGCCGCCCCGGACGTCCGCGACGCCGTGGTGGATCTCGTACCCCTCCACCCGTTCGCCCAGGGCGGTGCCCACGGGCCGGGCCAGGGTCTTCTCCACGGCGAACCGCACCCGCACCGGCAGCAGCCCCAGGCCCTCGACCACGCCGGCCCGGGACTCCACCTCGTCCTCGATCCGCTCGCCCAGCACCTGGAAGCCGCCGCAGACGCCCAGCACCGGGCGGCCCTCGGCGGCGCGGCGGGCCAGGGCGTCCGCGAGCCCCCGCTCCCGCAGCCAGGCCAGGGCCTTCACCGTGCCGCGCGTACCCGGTACGACCACGAGGTCCGCGTCGGCGAGCTCCTCGGGCCGGTCCACGAAGCGCACCACGACGCCCGGTTCGGCCGCGAGGGCGTCCACGTCCGTGAAGTTGGACATCAGCGGCACCGCGCACACCGCCACCCGCAGCACGTCCGCGCCGTGCGGCGGCGCCACCACCGACTCCCGTACGGCGCCGCGCAACGAGACGCGCAGGCCGTCCTCCTCGTCGATGCCCAGGCCGTGGGCGAACGGCAGCACGCCGAACGTCCGCCGCCCCGTCAGGTCGCGCAGCATCTCCAGGCCCGGCTCCAGCAACGTCACGTCGCCGCGGAACTTGTTGACGATGTAGCCCGCTATCAGCTCCTGGTCCTCGGGCGAGAGCAGCGCCGTCGTGCCGAAGAAGGAGGCGAAGACGCCACCCCGGTCGATGTCGCCGACCACGACGACGGGCAGCCGGCCCGCGCGGGCGATGCCCATGTTGACGATGTCGCTGCGCCGCAGGTTGATCTCCGCCGGGCTGCCGGCGCCCTCGCAGATGACCGCGTCGTGCGTGCGCCGCAGCTCCTCCAGGCACTCCGTCACCGTGCCGAACAGCTGCTCCTGTCGGCCCGCGTGATAGCCGCGCGCGCTCAGCTCGCCGACCGGCTTGCCCATGAGGACGACCTGGCTGCTGCGGTCGCCGCCGGGCTTGAGCAGCACGGGGTTCATGAGCGCGCTGGGCTCGACGCGGGCGGCCGCGGCCTGCATGGCCTGTGCGCGCCCTATCTCGGCGCCCTCGCGGGTGACGTACGAGTTGAGCGACATGTTCTGCGCCTTGAAGGGCGCGACCTTGACGCCCTTGCGGACCAGCCAGCGGCAGATGCCGGCCGTGACGACGCTCTTGCCCGCGTCCGAGGTGGTCCCGGCCACCAGCAGGCCCCCGCCCAGCGGGCCGCCCGGCCCGCTCCCGTCGGCTGTCACCGGTTCCTCCTCCGTGCGGACGTCCGTGCGGACTTCGTGACGACGGACGTCGTGATCGTGGACTTCGTGAGGGCGGACCTCGTGAGGCTCGCCAGGGAGAGCCTGCCCACCACCGCGGCTCCCAGGGCGAGGGCGGACACCCTGCGCGAGAGCCGCACCGCGCGTTCGATGTCGGCCGTGCGCACCGGGCGCAGCCCGGCTCCCAGGACGGGGCGGTGCTCGACGCGGCCGGCGTAGGCGAGGGTGCCGCCCAGCCGCACCCCGAGGGCGCCGGCGAACGCGGCCTCGACGGGACCGGCGTTGGGGCTGGGGTGGCGGGAGGCGTCGCGCCGGGTCACGCGCCAGGCGCGGCGCGGGTCGGGGCCGGCGAGCACGGCGAGGGCGGCGGTGAGCCGGGCGCCGGGCCAGCCGACGACGTCGTCGAGCCGGGCGGAGGCCCAGCCGAACCGCCGGTGGCGGGGCGACTTGTGGCCCACCATGGCGTCGAGGGTGTTGACGGCGCGGAAGCCCACCAGGCCGGGCACGCCGGCCAGGGCTCCCCACACGAGGGCGCCCACGACGGCGTCGGAGGTGTTCTCGGCGACGGATTCGACGACCGCCCGCGCGATCTGCTGCGCGTCCAGCGCCTGCGGGTCGCGGCCGCACAGGTGCGGCAGCCGCTCCCGGGCGACGTCCAGGTCGCCCGCGGCGAGCGCACCGCCGATGGCGCGCGCCTCGCGGCCCAGGGACGTGCCGCCCAGCACGGCCCAGGTCGCGGCGGCGGTCAGGGCGATGTCCGCGGGACGGGAGCGGCGGGCGGTACGGGCGAGGAGCGCGGCGCCGGCCACGGCACCCCCGGCGCACAGCAGGGCGTGCGCGGTGCCGTAGCCGCGGTGGTCGCGCCACAGGCGCTGTTCGACGGCGTGCGCGGCGCGGCCGAAGGCGGCCACGGGGTGGCCCCGGCGGGGGTCGCCCAGGACGAGGTCGCAGGCGAAGCCGAGCGCCGCACCGCACGCGAAACCGATGTGATCGGCACGCATCACGTCAGACCGCCGTCACGCCTCGGCGGTGGTGGTGGGGGAGTTCGAAAGGTGTGCGGCCGGGCATGGCGATGTGTCCTCACTCAGGGTCCGCGCCCTGGCTCGACGTGACCGGCGACCAGAGTCTCCTGGCTCCCGGATCGGCGTCGCCCCCGGCCTTCCGGCCCGCGTCGGCGGACCGTGGCCCTCGGTGGGGGGACACTCCCCGGTGACAGTGGCGGGACCGCGCCGGATTCGCACCGGCTTCCTCTGCTGTCGCCGTTTGGCTCCGGAAGTCCACCACGGCCCGGGAAGGGCAGTCAACTCACCCTGACCTGCGGTGAGGCTGCCGGTCACGGGTGGGGCCACGGGCGACGCCGGCAACGACGAAGCGCCGGTCCGGCGGGTGCCGGGCCGGCGCTTCGTGCGCGGGTCGTGCGGGGTCGCGTCAGGCGACGATCAGGTAGATCCCGTATCCGACGGCCGCCGCGCACAGGGCGAAGCAGGCGTACGCGCCGGTGCGCATCATCGCGCCCGGGGCGACGGGCGCGGCGACGGTGCCGTCCGGCTGCTCCTGGGGCTTGCGGGACGAGGTGCCCACGATGCCGAGGGTGAAGACGCCGACGAGCGTCACGGTCACGACGAGGCTGACGCCGAAGACCTGGCCGAGGGCTTCCCAGTTGATCTGCATGAGGGGGTTCCTTGGTTCCTTAGCTCGTCGCCGCGGCGGCGGGGGCGGCGGAGGAGGCGGTCGCGGGGGCGGCCAGGGGGCCGGCCGGCGGCGGGGCCACGGCCTGCAGGGCGGCGGTGATCACACCGGCGGGCTCGACGGGAGCGGCGTCCACGCCCTGCGGCTGGTTGAGGTCGTTGACGTTGTCGTGCGTGACCGGCTTGCGGCGGGAGGCCAGCCAGATCGCGCCGGAGACGGCCAGGCCGAGGACGGCCACCGTGGCCACGCCCCAGTCGCCCTGGTCGGCGAGGAGGGCCGCGCCACCGGCGACCAGGCCCGCGGCGGGCAGGGTCAGGCCCCAGGCCATGACCATGCGGCCGGCGGTCGACCAGCGCACCACGCCGCCCTTGCGGCCGAGGCCGGCGCCCATGATCGAGCCGGAGCAGACCTGGGTGGTGGAGAGCGCGAAGCCGATGTGCGAGGAGGCGAGGATGACCGTCGCCGCGCCGGTCTGGGCGGCGAAGCCCTGCGCCGGCTTGATGTCGGTGAGGCCCTTGCCGAGCGTCTGGATGATGCGCCAGCCGCCCAGGTACGTGCCGAGCGCGATGGCCAGGCCCGCGGAGACGATGACCCACATCGGCGGGTCGGAGTGCGGGGCGACGACGCCGCCGGTGACCAGGGCGAGGGTGATCACGCCCATCGTCTTCTGGGCGTCGTTGGTGCCGTGGGCGAGGGAGACCAGGGCGGCCGAGGCGATCTGCCCGGCGCGGTAGCCCTTGGCGGTCTCCTGCTCGTCGCGGCCCCGGGCCAGGCGGTAGGTGAGCCGGGTCGCGCACCAGGCGGCGAGGCCGGCCACCAGCGGCGCGGCGACCGCCGGGATGAGGACCTTCATGACGACCTTGTCGGCGTTGACCGCGTCGAAGCCGACGGCGACGACGGTCGCACCGATCAGACCACCGAAGAGGGCGTGGGAGGAGCTGGAGGGAAGTCCGGCCAGCCACGTGAGCAGGTTCCAGACGATGGCGCCGACCAGTCCGGCGAAGATCACCTCTGGCCTGACGCCGGCGGTCTCGTCGATGATGCCGCCGGAGATCGTCTTGGCGACCTCGACGGACAGGAAGGCGCCCACGAGGTTGAGCACGGCCGACATGGCCACCGCGACCTTGGGCTTGAGCGCCCCGGTGGAGATGGTGGTGGCCATGGCGTTGGCCGTGTCGTGGAAGCCGTTCGTAAAGTCGAACACCAAGGCCGTGACGATCACGATCCCGATGAGAAGCGTGATGTTTTCCATTCACCCAGGCAATCAGCTCGATGGTCAGTACAGCGGCGACCGTAAGGAGCCATGGTGAACGGAAGGTGAACTGGGACGGGACGACCGATGACGCCAACCGGAGGCGGGGACCGATGAGAGCACGCGAACAGACGCCGGGACCGGACGACCGCACGGCCCGCACCTGGGCGGACGTCGTGGCCACGGCCCGCCGCAGCACCGCCGACGGCCTCGTGGTGGGCACCTCGGGGAACGTCTCCGCACGCGTCGGGGACGTGGTGCTCGTCACGCCCAGCGGCGTCCCCTGCGACCGGCTCGGCCCCGGCGACGCGGTCGGCGTGGACCTCGACGGCCGGCAGGTGCTCGGCGAGCTGGCCCCCACCAGCGAGCTCCCCCTGCACCTGGCCGTATACCGGAACACCGACGCCGCCGCGATCGTGCACACCCACGCCGTGCACGCCACCGCCGTCTCCACCCTCGTCACCGAAGTGCCGCCGATCCACTACATGGCCGCCGCCCTCGGCGGACCCCTGCGGGTCGCCCCCTATGCCCTCTACGGCTCCGAGGAACTGGCCCACCACGCCCTGCGCGCCCTCGACGGCCGCACCGGATGCCTCCTGCAGAACCACGGCACCCTCACCTACGGCGCCACCCTCGACCAGGCGTACGACCGCACCGCCCAGCTGGAGTGGATGTGCCGGGTCTGGCTCACCGCCGTCACCGTCCCCGGCCGCACCCCCTCCCTGCTGAGCCCCGAGCGGCTCGCCGAGGCCGCCGAGCGGCTCCGGGGCTACGGGCAGCGCGGCTGACCGCCCACTGGCCAGGGCCGCCGACCGCGCCCACACTGGAGACGATGGTGCTGCGCACGGCGGCGGCCCTGGCCGCCACGACGCTGATCGGTGCCGGAGCGGCCGCTGTGGCGGCCGGACGGTACGCCGGCGACGCTGCGCTCAAAGCGGGCCCCGGCAAGCCGCTGCCGGGCGAGCCGCGGCTGACCGTCCACGACGTCGGCGCCGGCACCGTCACCCTCGGCCGGACCCCCGCGGCGCTGCGCCCGGGCACCTACGGCCTCGCCGGAGCCCACCTGCACGCGGTCGTCGGACCCGTCGTCGCCGACGTCTCGCACCCCCACGACCGCGTCGTCCGGCGCCTGGAGTCGCTCGCCCGCGGCCTGCCGCAGCCCGGCGACCACGTCTGGCTCACCCCCCAGGTGCACACCGGCGACCCCCGCGAGGCCCTCGGCCTCGACCACCGGGACGTGGACGTCCCGGGCGAGCTCGGACCGCTGCCCGCCTGGTTCGTCCCCGGCAGCCGCGACACCTGGGTGATCACCGTGCACGGACTGGGCACCACCCGCGAGCACCCGCTGAACGTGCTGCCCGTCCTGCACCGCCAACGGCTCCCCGTGCTGGACATCGCCTACCGCGGCGACCCCGGCGCACCCCGCCCCGCCCACGGAATCCGCCACTTCGGCGCCGGCGAATGGCGGGACCTCGACGCCGCCATCCGCTACGCGGTCCGCGCCGGCGCCCGCCGCGTGGTCCTGCACGGCTGGTCCACCGGCGCCACCATGGCCCTGCTGGCCGCCCGGGACTCCTCGCTGCGCGACCGCATCAGCGGGCTCGTCCTGGACGCCCCCCTCCTCGACTGGCCCGCCGCGCTGCGCGCCCTCGCCGCCCACCGCATCCCGGCATCCCTCATTCCGCTTGCGGTCCGTGCGACCGAGGGACGCACCGGCCTCACCCCCGGCAGCCTGCTGGCCGCCGCCGACCCTGCCCGACTGACCGTGCCCGTGCTCCTCGTGCACGGCGCCGACGACACCCTCGCGCCCCTGGTGCACTCCCGTGAACTCGCCGCCGCCCGACCGGAACTGATCACCTTGCGGACCGTGCGCGGAGCCGGGCACGCCGGGTCGTGGAACGCCGGTCCGCAGGGCTACGAAGAGGCCCTGCGCCGCTTCCTCGTCCCCCTCATGTAGGGCGCTCGCCGCCCGGCTGCAGCCCCTCCGTCGCCCCGCACCACCGCTCACGGGCGACCGGTTCGCCGGTTCCGATTGGGTTTTCGGAGCGTGAACGGCAAGACTGCTCCTGTGACGTCCCGTACTCCGCGCGACTCCCGGCTCAGACTCGTCCCCCGACAGCCGATCGCCGCCGCCCGCCGGGCCGTGGCGAACCGAGGCACCCGCCCGGCGCCCCGCCCGCCCGCGGGCACCCCGGGCCGGCCCGAACTCGCCGGTCAGGCGAGAGCCGGGCTGGCCGGCGCCGTCCGCCTGGCCCGCTGGGCCGCGGCCGAAGCCGGCCGCGGCGCCACCCTGCGGCCGGGCCTGGCCGCGGGGTTGAGCGACGGCACGGCCGAGCGCGCCGCCGCCGCACTGGGACTGACGGCGGGCCAGGTGCGCGCCGACTGGGACCGCGCCCGCCTCGCCGGCCTCCTCGAACTGCACGGCGGCACCGCCCGCCCCGGCTGGCGCCTGCAGGCATGGGACCGTGACGACAGCGCCGTCCTGCGCGGCTGGGTCGCCCTCTTCGACGCCTGGTCCCTCGCCCACCCCGAGCCCGCCGGCGCCGACGCCACGATCGCCGCCGAGGTCGTCGAGGCCGCCCCGCAGCTGCTGTCCGTCATGCACCTGTCGGCCGGCCCGGTCTCCGTGGCCATGCTCCTCGACCTGCTCCAGCAGCGCGTCGCCGAGATCCGCGCCGAGCGCTGCGAGATCCCCTACGACACCCCCGGCACGCCCCCGCCCCCCGCCCCGCCCCACCCCGCCGACGGCGACCCGCTCCCGGAGCTCCTCGACTGGGCCCTCGAAGGGCTCGCCTCCGTCGGCGCCCTGGTGATGCGCGGCGGCTCCGGCCCCCGCGCCGAGGCCGTGCTGACCCCCCTCGGCAACTGGGCCGTGTGGGTCAAGCTCGAACAGATCTGCGTCGCCGCCCAGAGCCCCGCCGGCAACATCGAGCTCTCCGCCGAGGCCATGCTCCGCGGCTGCGCCGACCTCACCCCCGGCCCCGCCCGCGCCGAGTACCGCGCCTGGCTCGCCGCCCGGCCCGTGCGCAGCGCCGTCGAGGAGCTGCTCGGCAGCGCCCGCGGCGACGACGCGATGGTGCGGGGACTGGCCTTCGAGGCCCTGCGCGCCGTGGGCGCCCCCGCCGAGCCCGCCGTGCGGGCGGCGGCGGACGAGCCGGTGCTGCGCCCGTACGCGCTGCTGTGGCTCGCCGAGCACGAGGGCCACGACCCGGAGGAGGCCGCGGAGGTCCTCACCCGGGAGGAGGCGACATGGCTGTGGATCGACACGGCGGCGGCCGTCGCGGACCACGGCGAGAGCCGGCTGCTGGTGCGGCACCTGGACTCGGCGGTGCAGGGGACGGTGCCCGGGCTCCTGGAGGAGGTACGGGCCGTGGGGCACCCGCGCACCGTGCAGGTGCTGGTGGCCCTGGCCGCCGCCCACCCCGACCCGGCCCTGGCCAAGGCCGTGCGCCGGGCGGCCTTCCAGGTCCACCGCGGCGGCGCGTGAGGGCGGAGCCCGGAACTAGCCCGCGGCGGTGACCTCCGGGCCCTTGGGGGCGTACGTGCCGAAGCTCCAGATGTTCCCGCCGACGTCACGGGCCATGTAGTCGCGGGAACCGTACTCCTGGTCCGTCGGGGGCATCAGGATCTCGGCGCCGTTCTCCCGGGCCCGCCGGTGGTGGGCGTCGGTGTCCTCGACCACGACGTACACCGCCGCCGGGCCCGCCCCCGCCATCGCGTGGTCGAACACCCCGCCCGTGCCTCTGGAGCCGACCATCACCATCCCGTTGCCGTAGACGAGCTCGGCGTGCAGCACGGCACCGTCCTCGCTCTCGTAGAGGGCGGTGCGGGTGAAGCCGAACGCCTCCGTGAGCTGCACGATCGCCGCCTTGGCGTCGTCGTAGAGCAGCGCCGGGCTGATGGTCGGCGACGCCGTGCTCAGGTCGGTCATGACGGTCACTCCTCGGTCGAAGGTCAGCGGAAGGTGTCGCAGCGCCCCATGTCGCCCGTGGAGTAGCCGGTGGTGAACCACTGCCGGCGCTGGGCCGCCGAGCCGTGGGTCCAGCTCTCGGGGGTGACCCGCCCCTGGAACTTCTCCTGGATGCGGTCGTCGCCGACCGCCGAGGCCGCGGAGAGGCCGTCGTCGATGTCGGCCGGTGTCAGCTGCTCGATCAGCGGCCGGCCCGTGGACTTCTCCGGGGTCGTGGTCGCGTGCCGGGCCCAGACCCCGGCGTAGCAGTCGGCCTGCAGTTCGGTGCGGACGGAGGCGCTGTCGGCGCCCGTGCGCCGGTCCTGGGAGCGGCCCAGGACGCCCGTGAGGTTCTGGACGTGGTGGCCGTACTCGTGGGCGACGACGTACGCCTGGGCGAACGGGCCGCCGCTCGCGCCGAACTTCGTCCGGAGGTCGTCGAAGAAGCCCAGGTCCAGGTAGACCTTGCGGTCGGCCGGGCAGTAGAACGGCCCGACCGCCGAGGTGGCCGCCCCGCAGCCGGTGCCGACCCGGCCGGTGAAGAAGACCGTGGAGGCCGGCGTGTACGTGCCGCCGCGGCGGGGCAGCTCCCGGCTCCAGAACGACTGCGCGCTGTTGACGACCGCCACGATCCGGCAGTCCTCCCGGGCATTGGCGTCCCGGCCCGTCCGGCAGCTCTCGGAGACCTGCGCGGCGGTGGTCCCGGCCGGCCGCGTCCCCGGCTCCTGTGAGGTGAGACCCAGCTCACCCGGGCCGATGCCGAAGAACAGCCCCAGCACCAGGGCGATCAGCCCGGCGATGCCGCCGCCGACGGTCAGCCCGCCGCCCGGGATCCCGCCGCCCCGCCGGTCCTCCACCTGGGAGGTGTCGAGATCCGCGTCGTCGTCGAACTGCATGCGTCACCGCCCTCTCCGCTCCTCCCGGCAGGCTTTTCCACCCTGAGTATCCGCGAATCACCCCTTCTCCGCCCTTTTCGGCGCACGGAATCGGCGGGCGGCCCCCCGGGCGACCCCGGGAACCGGCTTGCGCGCCCCCGTTAGACTTGTGCCCATGGCATTCCTCCTCGTGCATTAGACGGCGTCGAATCGACCCAGTCCGCCCTTCCGCCGTTCTTCCCTGCCCTGGAGTAGAAACCCGTGATCACCGCCTCCGGCATCGAGCTGCGCGCCGGCGCACGCGTCCTCATCGAGTCCGCCAGCTTCCGCATCGCCAAGGGCGACCGCGTCGGCCTCGTCGGCCGCAACGGCGCGGGCAAGACCACCCTCACCAAGTGCCTCGCCGGCGAGGGCATCCCCGCCGGCGGCACCATCGCCCGCTCCGGTGAGGTCGGCTACCTCCCGCAGGACCCCCGCACCGGCGACCTCGACGTGCTCGCCCGCGACCGCATCCTCTCCGCGCGCGGCCTGGACACCGTCCTGCGCAAGATGCGCGAGAACGAGGACCGGATGGCCAACGGCAAGGGCGCCACCCGCGAGAAGGCGATGAAGAAGTACGAGCGCCTGGAGACGGAGTTCCTCACCAAGGGCGGCTACGCCGCCGAGGCGGAGGCCGCGACCATCGCCGCCAGCCTCGGCCTGCCCGACCGCATCCTCACCCAGCCGCTGCACACCCTCTCCGGCGGTCAGCGCCGCCGCGTCGAGCTGGCCCGGATCCTCTTCTCCGACGCCGACACGCTCCTGCTCGACGAGCCCACCAACCACCTCGACGCGGACTCCATCGTCTGGCTGCGGGACTACCTCAAGAGCTACCGCGGCGGCTTCATCGTCATCTCCCACGACGTCGACCTCGTCGAGACCGTCGTCAACAAGGTCTTCTACCTCGACGCCAACCGCTCGACCATCGACGTCTACAACATGGGCTGGAAGCTCTACCAGCAGCAGCGCGAGGCCGACGAGAAGCGCCGCAAGCGCGAGCGCCAGAACGCCGAGAAGAAGGCCGCGGCCCTCAATTCGCAGGCCGACAAGATGCGCGCCAAGGCCACCAAGACCGTGGCCGCGCAGAACATGGCCAAGCGCGCCGAGCGGCTGCTCAAGGGCCTGGACGAGGTCCGGGTCTCCGACAAGGTCGCCAAGCTCCGCTTCCCCGAGCCCGCGCCCTGCGGCAAGACCCCCCTCATGGCCGAGGGCCTGTCGAAGTCCTACGGCTCCCTGGAGATCTTCACCGACGTCGACCTGGCCATCGACAAGGGCTCCCGCGTGGTCATCCTCGGCCTCAACGGCGCCGGCAAGACCACCCTGCTGCGCCTGCTGGCCGGCACGGAGAAGTCCGACACCGGCCAGGTCACGCCCGGCCACGGCCTCAAGCTCGGCTACTACGCCCAGGAGCACGAGACCCTCGACCCGGACCGCACGGTCCTGGAGAACATGCGGTCCGCCGCGCCCGACCTCGACCTCGTCGAGGTGCGCAAGACCCTGGGCTCGTTCCTCTTCTCCGGCGACGACGTCGACAAGCCCGCCGGCGTGCTCTCCGGCGGCGAGAAGACCCGCCTCGCGCTCGCCACGCTCGTCGTCTCCTCCGCCAACGTCCTCCTCCTGGACGAGCCCACCAACAACCTCGACCCGGCCAGCCGTGAGGAGATCCTCGGCGCGCTGCGCACCTACAAGGGCGCGGTCGTGCTGGTGACCCACGACGAGGGCGCCGTCGAGGCCCTGGAACCCGAGCGGATCATCCTGCTGCCGGACGGCATCGAGGACCTGTGGGGCCCGGACTACGCGGACCTGGTGGCGCTCGCCTGACCCGTCCGCGGGGCCCCCGGGCCCCCTTCCCGGCCGGCGCCGCGCGCTCCGGCCGGGGCTCTTGATCAGTCCCGTCCCGATCATTCGGCCGACAGGTGATCCATCATCTGAGTGAGGACGGCTCGTACCCCGATAACACCCGGTGCTCCGGCGCATGCGCTGCGCGAGGTGCGGGGCGCCGTTCGCGCCGCGCGTGAGGGTGCCCCGCCTGACCTGCCGCTTCACCCCGCCACCCGTACGGCCGTACGAGCGGGATCACTCGGAATTGCCTGCTCCGGGCGGTGCCCGGGCCCCGATTTCCGGACGGTCGTTCCCCCCGACTTCGCATCGACCTTGCCGAATGGGTGGCCATGAGGCCGCCAAGGGGTGATCATGAGAGACAAGAGGCGCATCTCCCATGAGGAGGCACGGGTGGCCGAGACTCTGAAGAAGGGCAGCCGGGTGACCGGCGCCGCGCGCGAAAAGCTCGCGGCAGACCTGAAGAAGAAGTACGACTCCGGTGCGAGCATCAGGGCGCTGGCCGAAGAGACCGGTCGCTCCTACGGCTTCGTTCACCGGATGCTCAGCGAATCCGGCGTGGTCCTGCGGGGCCGCGGCGGAGCCACGCGCGGCAAGAAGGCCGCCTCGGTCTGACGCCGCGCACCGGGAACAGCAGTCGGAGCACAGCAGTCAGGACAGTCGCCACCCGGTCGGCCGACCGGCCCTCCGGGTGGTTACTGTGCAGTCAACCAAAGTGACTGCGGCCATTCCGGAGGCCCCCATGACTGCCCGCAAGACCCTGCTCGACCAGGACGGCGTACAGCTCACCGTCGATGATGCGGTTGCCACCGTCACGCTCACCAACCCCGCCAAGCGCAACGCCCAGTCGCCCGCGCTGTGGCGGGCCCTGGCCGAGGCGGGACGGCTGCTGCCGGGCACCGTACGCGTGGTCGTGCTCAAGGGAGAGGGCAAGTCCTTCTCCGCGGGCCTCGACCGCCAGGCGTTCACGCCCGAGGGCTTCGACGGCGAGCCGTCCTTCCTCGACCTCGCGCGCGGCACGGACGAGGCGCTCGACGCCGAAATCGCCACGTACCAGGAGGCGTTCACCTGGTGGCGGCGCAGCGACGTCGTCTCCATAGCCGCCGTGCAGGGCCACGCCATCGGCGCGGGCTTCCAGCTCGCCCTCGCCTGCGACCTGCGCGTCTGCGCCGACGACGCGCAGTTCGCCATGCGCGAGACCAGCCTGGGCCTGGTGCCCGACCTCACCGGTACGTACCCGCTGGTATCCCTGGTGGGGTACGCCCGCGCGCTGGAGATCTGCGCGACCGGACGCTTCGTCCACGCCACGGAGGCCGAACGCGTGGGCCTGGCCAACATCGTCGTCCCGCTCGCCGAACTGGCCGCCGCCACCGACGATCTGACCGCCGCCCTGCTGGCCGCGCCGCGCGACGCCGTCATCGAGACCAAGGCGTTGTTGCGGGGCGCGGGGGACCGCACCTACGACGAGCAGCGCGTCGCCGAGCGCGCCGCGCAGGCCCGCCGGCTGCGGGACCTCGCGGGTCTGGGCGAGTAGCGGCCCGCCCGTCCGGGACGGGGCCCACTCGAACGGTGGCCTCCGTCCCGCCCTTCCGGCGCATCGGCCGCGCACGGCGGGGCAAGCGCACCTATGGTGGCAAATGGACGGGAAAAGAGGCGATCGACCATGAGCGAAAGCACCAGCCAGACCGGCCGCCCGGGCGACCGGGGCAAGCAGCCACCGGTTGCCCCGGGCGACCGCGGCCGCACCACCATCGCCGACGGCGTCGTCGAGAAGATCGCGGGACTGGCGGCCCGCGAGGTGATGGGCGTCCACGCCATGGGCAGCGGCTTCGCCCGCACCTTCGGCGCCATGCGCGAGCGGGTACCCGGCGGGGGCAGCAAGTCCGTCACCCGGGGCGTCAAGGCCGAGGTCGGTGAGGTGCAGACGGCCCTCGACCTGGAGATCGTCGTCGAATACGGCGTCGCCATCGTGGAGGTGGCCCGCGCCGTGCGGGAAAACGTCATCGCGGCCGTGGAACGCATGACGGGCCTGCAGGTCGTCGAGGTGAACATCGCCGTCACCGACGTCAAGCTGCCCGACGAGGAAGAGGAAGAGCCGGAGCCCAGGATCCAGTGAGGAGCGCGCCATGAGCATGGCCGGGGCCGGCATGATCGCCGGCATGGCGTTGGGGTTCGCCGGCTACTTCGGCGGATTCGGGGCCTTTCTGCTGGTGGCGGCGCTGGGCGCCGTCGGGTTCGTGGCGGGCCGGTTCCTCGACGGCGATCTGGAGCCGGGTGACTTCTTCCACCCGCGCGACCGCGACGGACGCGGGAGGTAGGGCGTGGGGGGAGGACCCGCGGTGGAACCCGCCGAGCGCGGGGCGACCCGCATCGCCGACCGCGTCGTAGCGAAGATCGCCTCCCAGGCGGCCCGCGAGGCACTGCACGGGACGGCGACGGAAGGGCACGAGTCGCCCCGGGCGTCCGTCGTCGTCCGCGACGGCACCGCCCGGGTGCGGATCACCGTCGACCTGGACTACCCCGCGGACATCGGCGCCCGCTGCAGTGCGGTGCGCGGCCGCATCGTCGAGCGGATCCGCGGCCTGGCCGGCATGGACGTACCCGAGGTGGTGATCACCGTGGAGCGGCTGCACTCGTCGCACACCGGCCGCGTGGGCGCGGAGCGGGTCCGATGAGCGGTGTACCGCTGCAGAAGACGCCGCCGGACGCACCGCCGCCCGGCGACGGGGCCGCACACCGCTTCTGGTCGGTGCGCCGCCTGCCCGCCGCGTTCGTCGCGGCCGGCGTGCTGGCGGCCGCGGGCCTCCTCCTCTACGACGTCGTCTCCGTACGGACCGGCCACCCCGCCATGGCCTGGCGCCGCGGCCTCGCCCGGGAGCTCGCCGGGCGCCCCCTGGGCGACGGCTGGGTGACGGCAGGCGCCGCCGTGGCCGTCCTGCTGGGCCTGTGGCTGATCGTGCTGGCCGTCACCCCCGGACTGCGCGGCGTCCTGCCGATGCGGCGGGCCGCCGGCGTGCGGGCCGGACTCGACCGGCGGGCCGCGGCCCTGGTACTGCGCGACCGGGCCCTGCGGGTCTCCGGCGTGCAGTCCGTACGCGTCGACGTCGGCCGCCGTGTGGTCAGGGCCCGTGCCCAGGCGCACTTCCGCGACCTGGACGAGGTGCGCACGGACGTCAACAGCGTTCTGGCCGAGGGCGTGCGGGAGCTGGGGCTGGCCCGGGAGCCGTCCCTGTCCGTGCACGTCCGCAGGGCGGCGAAGGGGTGAGCGCACGGTGCTGAGGACCGTCAACCGGATCCTGGTGGGGCTGGCCGGAGCGCTGCTGCTGGCGCTCGGCGCCGCCGTCCTGATCGCGGCGCTGGACCTGCCGCGGCACTGGGACGTCCTGCCGTCGGCGTGGCCGTTCGACGGCCCGCACGACGTGCTGCTCGCCCGTGAGGACCGGCTGAGGTGGCGCGGCAGCGGCTGGTGGTGGCCGGTGGTGATCGCGGCGCTGGCCGTCGCCGTCCTGCTCGCCGTGTGGTGGCTGCTGGCGCTGGCCGCCCGGCGCCGGCTGCGCGAACTGGCCGTTCACAGCGGCGGGAGTGCGGTGGCGTCGGTGCGGGGGCGGGCGCTGGAGGAGGCGATGGGCGCCGAGACGGAGGGGCTGGAGGGCGTGGAGCGGGCCGCGGTCGCCCTGACGGGGCGGCGGGGTGCGCCGCAGGTGCGCCTCGTGCTGGTCCTGGGCGCGCACGCCGGCCCCGCCGCGGCGCTGGAACGGCTGCGGGCCGAGGTCCTGCACCACGCCAGGGTCTCGGCGGGGGTGCCCCACCTGCCCGCCGAGGTCCGCCTGCGCACGGTGCGGCACCGCCCGGAGCGGGTGGAGTGAGCCCGGGCCCCGGACGGTCCTGCGGCCGGAGGTGCCGGGGCGTCAGAAGCCGTGGCGGGCACCCCCGTCCACGGGCAGCACCACGCCCGTCAGGTAGGAGGCCGCGGGCGACAGCAGGAACGCCGCCGCCCTGCCGAACTCCTGCGGCGTCCCGTAGCGGCCCAGCGGGATCGCCGCCCCGCGGCGGGCCCGGACCGCCTCCGGGTCCCCGGCGAGCGCGTCGAGCTCGCGCAGGCGGTCGGTGTCGATCCGGCCGGGCGCGAGCCCCACGACCCGGATGCCGCGCGGGCCCAGGTCCCGGGAGAGCGACTTGGCGAAGCCGGCCAGGCCCGGGCGCAGCCCGTTGGAGATCGTGAGACCGGGGATCGGCTCGTGCACCGACGCCGACAGGACGAAGCCGATGACGCCGCCCTCGGACAGCCCGGCCGCCGCCGCCCGGGCCAGTCGCACCGCACCGAGGAAGACGGAGTCGAAGGCGGCCTGCCACTGGGCGTCGTCGTTGTCGGCCGCCGAGCCCGGCGGCGGGCCGCCGACGCTGATGAGGATGCCGTCGAAGCGGCCGAAGCGCTCGCGCGCGACGGCGATCAGCCGTTCCGCGGTGGCGGGGTCGGCGTTGTCGGCGGCGACGCCGACGGCGTTCGGGCCGAGCTCCCGCGCCGCCGCCCCGGCCGCCTCGCCGTCCCGGCCGGAGACGACGACCCGGGCGCCGTCGGTGGTCAGCTCGCGGGCGGTGGCCAGTCCCAGCCCACGGCTCGCGCCGGTCAGCACGTACACCCGGTCCTTGAGTCCAAGATCCATGCGCTCAGTCTGCCGTTCCGCCGCCGGAGAGGAGAAGAGCCGTGCCCACCAGGCCGATGTGGCTGAACGCCTGCGGGAAGTTGCCGAGCTGCCGGCCGGCCAGGGGGTCGTACTCCTCGGACAGCAGGCCCACGTCGTTGCACACCCCGAGCACCTGCTCGAACAGCTCCCGGGCCTCCTTGGTGCGGCCGGTCAGGTGGAGCGCGTCGGCGAGCCAGAACGAGCAGACGGTGAAGACGCCCTCGCCGGCGGGCAGTCCGTCCACGGGCGGGCCCTCGCCGCTGTAGCGGCGGACGAACCCGCCGTGGGCCAGCTCCCGGCGCACCGCGTCGACCGTGCCGACGACGCGCGGGTCGTCCGGCGGCAGGAAGCCGACGCGGGGGATGAGGAGGGTGGCCGCGTCCAGCTCGTACGAGCCGTAGGACTGGGTGAAGGTGCCGCGCTCGGCGTCGTAGCCCCGCTCGCACACCTCGCGGTGGACCTCGTCGCGCATCGCGCGCCAGCCGTCGAGGTCGCCCTCCAGCCCGGGGTCCGCCTCCAGGGTCCGTACGGCCCGGTCGGCGGCGACCCAGGCCATGACCTTGGAGTGCACGAAGTGCCGGCGGGGCCCGCGGACCTCCCACAGTCCCTCGTCGGGCTCGCGCCAGTGGTGCTGCAGGAACGTCAGGAAGCAGCGCTGGACGTTCCAGGCGTGCGGCTTGCCGCTCAGCCCGCCCCGGCGGGCGGTGTGCAGGGAGTCGATGACCTCGCCGTAGATGTCGAGCTGCAGCTGGGTGGCGGCGTTGTTGCCGACGCGGACGGGGAAGGACCGCTCGTACCCGGGCAGCCAGGGCAGGTCCGTCTCCGGCAGCCGGCGCTCGCCCCCGAGGCCGTACATGATCTGCAGGTCGGCGGGGTCGCCGGCGACCGCGCGCAGCAGCCAGTCGCGCCACGCGGCGGCCTCGTCCTCGTAGCCGAGGGAGAGCAGGGCGTTGAGGGTGAGGGTGGAGTCGCGCAGCCAGCAGTAGCGGTAGTCCCAGTTGCGCACGCCCCCGATCTCCTCGGGCAGGGAGGTGGTGGGCGCGGCGACGATGCCGCCGGTGGGGGCGTAGGTGAGGGCCTTGAGCGTGATCAGCGAGCGGACGACCGCCTCCCGGTACGGTCCGCGGTAGCGGCAGCGGCCCGCCCACTCGCGCCAGTCCTCCAGGCTGTGGCGCAACGCCTCGTGCGGGTCGACGAGCCGGGGGCGGGGCTCGTGGGAGGGGTGCCAGGTCAGGACGAAGGCGACCTTCTCGCCCGCCTCGACGGTGAATTCGGAGCGGGTGCTGAAGTCACGGCCGTACGTGGGGACCTCCGGTTCGCTGCGCAGCCAGACCGAGTCCGGTCCGGCGACGGCGACGCGGTGGCCGTCGGTACGGCGTATCCAGGGCACGACGTGGCCGTAGTCGAAGCGCAGCCGCAGCACGCTCAGCATCTCGACGCTGCCGCTGACGCCCTCGACGATGCGCACGAGGTCGGGGGCCCGGTCGCGCTGCGGCATGAAGTCGGTGACCTTGACGGTGCCGGTGTCCGTCTCCCACACCGAGTCCAGGACGAGGGAGTCCTCGCGGTAGGCGCGCCGGGTGCAGGCGCCCGCCCCGGCGGGGGCCAGGCGCCAGTGGCCGTTGTCGTCGTCGCCCAGGAGCGCGGCGAAGCAGGCGGGTGAGTCGAAGCGGGGCAGGCAGAGCCAGTCGACGGAGCCGTCGCGGCCGACGAGGGCCGCGGTCTGGAGATCGCCGATGAGCGCGTAGTCCTCGATGAGTGCAGCCACGCGAGGCGTCTTCCCTGATCGGCGCGGGCCTACTCCGGCGTGGCGGCCGTCCGGGCGGCGCCGGCGTCCGCCTCTGCGCTCTCCTGTGCGCCGGTGGCGGCGGCCAGGCGGTCACGGCGCTCCCGGCGCACCAGGACGACCCAGCCGACGGGGACGAACGCGGCGAACAGCCACCACTGCACGGCGTAGGCCATGTGCGGGCCGATGCTGCTGTGGTCGGGGGCGGCGACGGGCTTGGGGCCGCCCTTGCCGGCCGGTCCGGTGAGCTCGACGTAGCCGCCGAGCAGGGGGCGGTGCAACTGGGCCGCGCGCTGCTCGCTGTTGATGAGCATCACCTGGCGGGGCGGCAGGCCCGCGGTGTTCTTGATGCCGCTGGCGGTGGTCTCGTCGGCCTTCAGCCGGCCGGTGACGGTGACCTTGCCGGCCGGTGCGGCGGGGACGTCCGGGAAGCGGGTCAGGTCGCCGTCGGCCGGGACCCAGCCGCGGTTGACGAGCACGGCCCGGCCGTCCTCCATGACCAGCGGCGTGAGGACGAAGTAGCCCTGGTTGCCGTCGGAGTCCGTGCGCATCCGGACGACGACCTCGCCCTGGGGGTCGTAGGTACCGCTGGCCGTGACGGCGCGCCAGACGGCGTCGTGCGCCACCGTGCGGCCGGGGGCGGTGAGCTCGGTCACGGGGACGGGATCGGCGGACAGGCTCCGGGCGATCTGGTCGTTCCGCGCGACCCGGTGCTCGTGGCGATGCAGCTGCCAGAAGCCCAGCTTGATCATCACCGGGATGAGGGCGAGTCCCACGAGTGTGGTGATCACCCACTGCCGGGACAACAGGAAGCGGTACACGCTTTGACGGTACCTGGTGGGGTTCGCCCCCCGGCCAGCGGGTGGCGTGCGGGCGTTATGCGCCACTTGTCCCGTTCGTGGGTGTCGCCGGGGTCACATGCGAGAGCAGCTGGACGAACGCCGCCTCGTCGATCACGGGCGTGCCGAACGAGCGGGCCTTGGTGGTCTTGGACGTGGGGGAGTCCGGGTCGTTGGTGACCAGCACGCTGGTGAGCCGGGAGATGCTGGTGGCCACGTGCAGCCCGGCGTCGACGGCCCGGTCCTCCAGCAGCTCGCGGTCGATGGAGGTGTCTCCGGAGAACGCCACCCGCATGCCCTGCACGAGCTGCCCGCCGGGGATGTACCGGCCGGGGTTGGGGTACGGGCAGGCCGGGCGCTTCCGGCTGGCCCGCCACGTCGCCGGCCGGTAGGACGCCTGATACCCGACCCGCGCCGAGCGGGCGCCGGCCGACGGGCCGTCGGACCACTCCGTCAGCGGCTGGCAGGCCAGCAGCGGCAGCTGCAGCCCCGCCTCCGCCGCCAGGTGCAGGCTCGGCCGGAACGCCTCGGCGAGCACCCGGGCGTCGTCCAGCGCGTGGTGGGCGCGCTGCTGCACGACGCCGTAGTGCGCGGCCAGCGACTCCAGCTTGTGGTTGGGCAGCGGCAGCCGCAGCTCCTTCGACAGCGCGATGGTGCACAGCCGTTGCCGCACGGGGGCGGCGGACCGCGCCCGGGCGTACTCCCGCGCGATCATCGACCAGTCGAAGGCCGCGTTGTGCGCGACCAGGACCCGCCCGTCGAGCCGCTTGGCGAACTCGTCCGCGATCTCCGGGAACAGCGGCGCGCCCGCCAGGACTTCGGAGGTCAGCCCGTGGATCCACACCGGACCCGGATCCCGCTCCGGATTGACCAGCGTGTACCACTGGTCCTCCACCCGGCCGCGGGCGTCGAGCTGATAGACCGCCGCCGACACTATCCGGTCGTCCCGGGCGAGACCGGTGGTCTCGACGTCGACGACCGCGTACCCCTCGGGATACGCGGTCGGCCACGGGCTGGGCGAGGCGGCGGCGGTGCGGTCTTCGAGCATGGTCCAAGAGCTTACGGGCCCCCGCTGACAACGCGGGATCCGGCCGGGGCCCGGGAGCGGGCGGACGGCCGGGATCAGGCCAGCGGCGTCAGGAGGTCGCCGGCCGTGACACGCTCCGCCTCCTGCCAGGCGTCCACGGCACCGGGGAAGAGCCGGTAGACAGTGCCGGTCGCCTCCTCGGGGCACACGGTCCCCTCGGCGAACGCGAGGAGGACGTGCCGCCCCCGGGCGGCCCGGGCCGCGAGGCCGTCAGTGTTTTCGGCGTTTCCGGCGTTCCCGGCGGTCCCGGCCTGCTCCCGGGCCTCGGGCGCCCCCAGCGCCCGCAGCCGCGCCGCGAAGGACGACACGTCCTCTCCGGCGCGGCGCCGGTAGCGCCACAGCTCGCCGGGCGCTCCCGGCGCCGGGGCCCGGCGGACCACGGCCGTCTCGTCGGCGCGCGCCGCCGCGTGCCAGCAGGCGACGTCCCACAAGGTGGTGCGGGCACCGCCCTCGAAGTACGCCCACAGGTCGCGGCCGAGCGAACCCAGGCCGTCGCCGTGCCGCCCCGCGTCGTGGAAGCCGATCTCACCCGGAAGGTGGACGTCGGTCCACACCGCGCGCCCGTCGGCGAGGTCGACGAGCATCGGCACGCACACGCGCGACGGCCCGGCGAGGTCGAACCGCTGTCGCACGCTCCCCGCGTCGTACGACGCATCGCGCACCCCGGGGGCGGGCAGGGCCATGAAGCCCGCGAAGGCGTCCGGCAGCTCGTCGAAGGGCACGTCGTTGAAGCTGAAGACGACCGGCACGGCGAAACGCGCACCACCGGACCTCAGCGCGGCGAGGTCGAGGTCGACGTACTCGGTCGCACCGTCCGGAGCGGGCGCGGAGGTGAGGTCGCCGGAGTGCACGGCGGCGTCGCCCCGGCGCAGGTCGGTGTAGTCGCAGACGCCGGCCACGTTCCAGTCGTCGTCGAAGAACACCACCGACAGGTCGAGGTCCACGCGCGTGCCCGCGGGCTCGGTCCAGTGCAGGAACAGGCGCAGCGTCCCGCCCTCCGGCAACGGCAGCTCGCTGCCGCGCGGCACGGCGACCAGGGAAGCCGAGGACGCCCGCTCCGCGAACGGCACCGCGAGCGAGGCCAGCTCCGGGTCGAGCACGGCGAGCTCGTAGCGCGGCGCCCGGCCCAGCCGCCGCAGCAGCTCGGCCTCCAGCAGCGCGCGCACCCTCGTGACGAGCGGTTCCGCGAGCGGCGCCCGCGTGTCGTCGGCGGGGTAGGCGTGCGTGA
The DNA here is from genome assembly GCF_020328095.1 of Streptomyces sichuanensis. Lineage (NCBI taxonomy): Bacteria > Bacillati > Actinomycetota > Actinomycetes > Kitasatosporales > Streptomycetaceae > Streptomyces > Streptomyces sichuanensis. The sequence continues at coordinate 311 of NZ_JAIXMK010000011.1, read as the reverse complement.
CCCGGCCCCGGGGGAAGAACACCCGCCGCCGCGCCGGCAGGTGCCGGCCGCGCAGCGCACCCCACGCGCCCAGCAGCGGCCCGGGCCCCACCCGGGGCAGGGCGTGCTCCAGCGCTCCGGCCAGCGCGGGCGCCGGCTCCTCGCCGCCGTACGCGCGCAGCAGCTGGTCCAGCCGCCGCACCAGCTCGCCCGGCCGCTGCCGCAGCAACGCCACGGCCGCCCCGGGATCACCGGCGCGCAGCGCCGCCTCGACCCGGCCGGCCCAGGTGCGGGCGACGAGGCGGCCGCCGCGCACCGCAACGGCCTGCGGG